>NZ_JAEVHJ010000009.1:0-65332 GCF_016802855.1 Micromonospora sp. ATA51
ACCGTCTGCGGCCACACCCCGAGCCTCGCGGCGACGTCCTTGTTCGTCGCGCCTTCCGCGCACGCCAACACGATCCGCGCCCGCAACGCCAACGCCTGCCCGGTTTTCGCCCGACGCGACCAAGACATCAGAGTCTGACGCTCCACATCGGACAAAACCAGCTCGGCCTTCGGGCGCCCTGTTCGCGGCATACCATGAAGCCTACCCGAATTCAGCAGCTAATCAACGACTCAGGACACTAGACGAGTAATTCCTAAGTCGGTCCGGGGCTGCGAACGCAGCGAAGGGTGTTGATGATCCGTTTGTGACGACAGACCTCAACACCCTTCTCACCGCACTGTACGTGAAGATCGACGACTGCTGGGGCAGGCCCGCAGGGCCGGTCGGCCACCGAAGCTGTCAGACGCCGAGCTGTTGACCCTCGCGGTGGCCCAGGCGCTGCTCGGGATCCGGTCCGAGGCCCGCTGGCTGCGGTTCGTTCCCGCGCGTTTGCCCGGGGCGTTTCCCTATCTGCCGGGCCAGTCCGGCTACAACAAGCGCCTACGAGCCGCCCTGCCGCTCCTCAAGCGGGCGATCCGGGCGGTAGCTGCGGACACCGACCTGTGGACCGACTCCGCCTGGGTGGTCGACTCCACCCCGGTCGAGTGCGGCCGGTCCCGGCCCACCGCGCGCCGCTCACGGTTAGCGGGATGGGCCAGCTACGGCTACTGCCCGTCGCACTCGCGCTGGTTCTGGGGCCTGCGGCTACACCTGATCTGCACCCCGGCCGGCCTGCCGGTCGCCTGGGCCCTGGCCAGCCCCAAGGTCGACGAACGGCAGGTGTTGACCGCAATCCTCGAACACGACCCGGAACTCCTGGCCGAACGCCCCGGTCTGCTGATCATCGCGGACAAAGGCTACGTGTCCGGTGAACTGGACCGCTGGCTGGCCGAACGCGGAGTGCGGCTGCTGCGACCGTCCTACCGCAACCGCACCCCACGACCCGGCGAGCACCTGCTCAAGCCGATCCGGCAACTCATCGAGTCGGTCAACGACACCCTCAAGGGCCAGCTCGACCTCGAGCTACACGGCGGCCGCAGCATCGAAGGCGTCGCCGCCCGCGTCGCGCAACGACTCCTGGCCATGACCGCCGCCATCTGGCACAACCGGACCACCGGACAACCCCTGACCAGGTCCTTGATCGCCTACGACCACTGATCAGGATTAGGACTTACTCGTCTAGGTGTGGCGGAGGAGCTGCGCGGGGTCGCGGAACTCGGCGTCTCCGTCGGCATCTCGGGAGGGCAATCGGCTCCTCAGACGCGTCCGGCGGGATGGTGGCTGTCACCAGCGGCAGCGCGCCTTCCGGCGGCCCGTCCGACCCCCAGGTAAACGCCAGAGCGCAGACCAGCGCCCCTACCGCGAGCCCGCCGACCGCGATCAGCCAGCGTCGCCGACCGGCTGGCCGTGGGCGGGCGTCAAGCTCCAGGTTGTGCAGCACTTGGGTCGGAGCGTCTTCGATCGCCTCGGGGTGCTGCGGGGCGGACCCGCCGTAGCGGTATTCGTTGAGGCCGGCGTCATCGTCGTGCGGGTAATGCTCCTCGTGGGCGTAGCCCACCTCCGGTACGACGTAGGTCTCCTGCAGCACGGAATGCGCGTCCTCGCGCACCGGACCGGCATCGGTCGGTCCGTAAGGCGCCTGGTCCCGCCGTTCCTCCCAGGGGGCCTGCTCGTGTTCGTCGCCCCGGTAGGTCTGGTCGGGCTCGTAGCCCGGCGGTGCAGGGTCGGCCACCGGGTCGGACCCCCGATACGCGTGGTCGTGCTGGCCGTAGGCCCCGTCGTGCTGCTCGTATTTCTCGTACTGCTGGTCCGCCCGGTATCTTGTGTGCCGCGCTTCGTGCTCCTGGTTCGTGTCCTCGGGCTGTACGACTCCTCGTCCGGGTCCGGCACGTCCTCGCGCCACTGCGGTGCGGCGGCCTCCGGCCACTCGTCGTACGTGTCGGAGTCGTTTGCTGTCGGCCGCGACAGGTGAGCGATCCAGCTGTCAATTTCATTTGGGTCGTCGTTTACGTGGGTTCTAGGGATCGGGGCCTTCCTCAGCGCCGTACGGGAACCCCGGGGGTCGAGGGGCATACCGCTCCGGATGGGTGGCCGCGCACCCCGACCTCTCAAACCGGTCACCGACGCATCCGGGGAACATACTAGGCACGACTCGCGGGACCTGCAGAGCGGGCACGCGTTTGAGGCAAGCCGCGGCCAGGCCATGAAGGGCCCCACCCGACGTCCCATCGCATGCGGTGGTCATCCACCCCCTGTACCGTGCCCACGTGAGCTGGCGTGGCCACGTCGAGGCCGGTGGGGGCGATCCGGACGAGGTCCGGGGCGTGGTGACTCTACTGTCGGAATCGATCACTGAGGTCGCGGTGACGCGGCTGCGGCACGCCGTCGCCGCGGCCTCCGGCGCGGCCGGTCTCGCTGGTGACCCATTGGAGGACTTCGTCTTGGCCGTGCACGAGCTGGTCACCAATGTCGTGCGCCATGGTGGCGGCAGCGGACGTCTCCGCCTGCTGCGCGACGCCGCATCCGTGTCCTGCCAGGTCATCGACCACGGTCCCGGAACAGAGGATGTTCCGATCGCGCTGCCGCGCCCCGGAACCCCGGGCCACCGGGGCTTGTGGCTGGCCCAGCAGCTCACTGACAGTCTGGTCATCGACAGCGGGCCGGACGGGACGACAGCTACCGTCACCGCCCGCCTCCCCGGCGTACAGTCGAGCGGGTGAGGTGCGGCGTGGAGCAGACGTGGCGGTCGGAGACGACGGTGCGCGACGGGACCGCCGTCGTGGCGCTGTTCGGCGAACTCGACATCGCCGCGGCGAGCCCGCTGGGGGAGGTCCTGCAGGCGGCGACCGCCCGCGCGCCCCGCGTGCGGGTCGACCTGGCGCGGGTCAGCTTCATCGACTCCACCGTGCTGAACACGTTCGTCAACGCCCACAGCGGTGCCACCGACAGGGGCGTCCGCCTCGCCCTGATCAATCCCACCGGCCATGTCCGGCGCGTGCTCTCGATGACCGGGATCCTGCCCTCGCTCGCCGAGCCGGACTCCGACAGTTAGATCCGGCGCACCGACTTCTCAGCGCGGATTCTGCGGTCACGCGGAGGACAGTGGGTACGCCGGGTTCGCCGTCGGCGGCGGAGGCGGTCACGACCTTGTTGAGCTGCACGCGGACGGCGGCAGCTTCGGCGGCCCGCCGGAGCAGGGCCTAGCCGGCGCCGGTCGGTCGTTTCCTCGGTGCCGATGGCGCGTTGACCAATTTGGGGACCCACCACCATGAGCAACTCCTGATGGTTCGTCCGATGACCCCGATGCCGGCCGTCGCGTCACCGCCCCCCGTGTCGCGGCGCGCAGGGTTGGAGCAGTGAGACGCGTGGTGAGACGTCTGCTCGATGGCCGCTACCAGTCCGAGGAGCTGCTGGGCAGCGGCGGCATGGGTGAGGTGTGGCGCGGTCGCGACCTGCGCTTGGACCGCCCGGTGGCGATCAAGGTGCTCGCCGCGGCCGGCCTGACGGAGCCGATGGCCGCGGAACGCTTCGACCGCGAGGCCCGTGCAGCGGCCGGGCTGACCCATCCGCACATCGTCGCTGTCCACGACTTCGGCGCCGAGGAGAACGACTCCTACCTGATCATGGAACTGGTGGAGGGGCGGACCGTGTCCGCACTGATCGCCGACGGCCCGCTCACCGTCCTGCAGGCGTTGTCGATCGCCGTACAGACCTGCGACGGGATCGCCGCCGCGCACGCGGCCGGGGTGGTGCACCGTGACGTGAAGCCCGGCAACCTGATCGTCACCGCCACCGGCACGGTGAAAATCTGCGACTTCGGCATCGCCCGCCTTCCTTGGGCAGAGGGGGAGAACACCCTCACCGAGCCGGCGGTCAAGCTCGGCACCAGCTCGTACATGTCTCCGGAGCAGGCTCTCGGCCAGCCGGTGGACCACCGCACCGATCTGTACGGGCTGGGCTGCACCCTCTACGCCATGCTCGCCGGCCGTCCGCCGTTCGTCGGCGAGCAGCTCAGCGTGCTGCATCAGCACGTCAACGAGCCACCCCAGCCGCTGCGCGAGCGCAGGCCCGACGTACCCGCCGAGCTCGAAGCGCTGGTCGCCGAACTGCTGGCCAAAGATCCCGCCGACCGGCCGCCCAACGCGGTCGCAGTCCGGGGCCGCCTCGCAGCCCTGCTGCCCCGGGCCGGCACTCCGGTTCCCCTCGTGCCGGTCACGCCGGCGGATCCGGGCCGGCCGGGACGGTCCACGCCGGTGATTGTTCTTCCGCCCCGGCTGGACGCAGTAGGCCCGGCGCGCACCAGGCCGGGGTGCCGCCCGGAACGGCGTCGCCGCGAGGCGCTGCTGGCGGCGGCCCTGCTCGGCGTCGCGCTGCTCGCATTGACCGGCTTCACGCTGCTCGACCGCGACGACCACACCTCGGTCGCGGGACCGACCACGCCGCCGGCATCGGCCACCACCGTCGTGGCGCCCCGCGTGCCGGCTGTGCCGGTCACCGTCGCGCCCGCCACGCCGACCCTGCGGGCCGTCGCGTCCGCCACCCGGACCCCGGCCAGCCGGACACCGAGCCCTCGGGCCACATCCCGAAGGCCGAGCCCCACTCCACCCGCTGACCCGATCGCCGGCATGCGCCAGTCGATCCGGGAGCAGGTGGAAGCCGGCCGGTTGAACCCGGATGCCGCAAAGGACCTGCACACCAAGGTGGACGCGATCGCGAAAGAGATCTCCGAGAACGACACCGACCATGCCGAAGACCAGCTCAAGAAGCTGCGCGACAAGCTCGGCGAACTGCGACGCGACGGCAAACTCACCGCCGACGGCTACGACGCCCTGACCGCCGACGCCGACCGGATCGCCGCCGACCTGCGGTAAGACGTCGAGGTACCCCGCCGCCGAGCGGCTGACGGAGCCAGCAAAAGCTCGTCTTCCTCAGCGCATCCTCCGCGAGGTAACCCGCCGCGGCGTAGCCGACTGACGAGGCCGCCCAACGGCAGCACCGACGCCCACTCGACCCGAGCTTCCACGCCGTCGACCAGGGCGACCTTCGACTCGTACTGCCAAAGGTCCCCCTGCATTCGTTGTTCCTGATCTTCGCCCGGGGCACCCGATCCCTTTGCCCGACGATGGCGGCGGAGGGACGCGTATGAGTTGCGCTCGCGGTCCGGGGCGGATGGGACTGGAGGGGGTGAGCCCGGCCTGGCGGTGGGAGACCTCGCCGGGTGGGCCTGTGCTACGCCGGCCTGTCGCCCCGATGCTGGCCGCGCCGATCGATTCGGTGCCTGAGGGTTCGAACCTGGTCAATGAGCCAAAGTGGGATGGGTGGCGGGCACTGGCCTTCCGGGGGAGCCTCCGACGTCTACTTGCAGTCGCGCGCCGGCAGGAATCTGACGCCGTACTTCCCGGACATCACGCGGGCGGTCCGTACCTTCGTCCCGCCCGGGGCAGCGCTCGACGGGGAACTGGTCGTCTGGGAGCGCGGGCGGACGAACTTCGCCCTGCTGCAACGGCGGGTCACCGCCGGCCGACAGCTGCTGCGCGAAGCCGCGAGCACCCGGCCTACTACGTCACCTTCGACCTACTCGTCGACGCCGGCGGGGAGCCAGTGCTCGACGCTCCACTGGTCGAGCGTCGTGCCCGGCTGGTGCGGCTGCTCGCCGGCGCCCCGCCGCAGCTGGAGGTCACCCCCCAAAGCGCTGACCTGTCCGAGGTCAGCGAATGGCTGACCACCTGGACCGCGGCCGGCGTCGAAGGGGTTGTGATCAAACGCCTCGACAGCCGGTATGAGCCTGGCCGGCGAGGCTGGGCGCAGTTCCGGGCACGTGCCACCACGGAGGCGATCATCGGCGGCGTCACCGGCAGCATCCGCAACCCCGAGACCGCTCTCCTCGGCCGCTTCGACCGGCGGGGTGGACTGCGATACACCGGCCGCACACACCCGCTGGCCACGCCGCAGCGTCTGGAGCTGGCTTCGCTGCTGTCGCCGCCACGTCCGATCGACCGCGGTGTTGCCATCCACTCCTGGCCCGATCCGCTACCGGCCGCCTGGTCCGGCCAGTTCGAGCGGCCCGAGCCGCTGCGCTACGCCCAGGTCGAGCCGACCGTGGTGGCTGAGATTCAGGTGGACACCGCCTACGAGCACCACCGGTGGCGTCACCGCGTCCGGTACGCGCGGCCCAGACCGGACCTGTCGGTGTACGACGTGCCGCTGATCCTCGGCGAAGGCGAAGACCCCTTCTCTGACCACGCGCAAATCGCTTGACTGACCTCAGCCCCACTCTGGACAGGAAGGGTGCCGCAACTGCCCTGCTTATGCAGCAGGAGTTGGCCCAGCTGGTCAGGGCGTTCTTCTCGACGGTGTCGACGGTGAGCCGCCAGCGGATCTTGGTGGCGACCCGTTCGTTGATGTAGCGGCATCCGGCTGAGCTGTAGGGCGGCATCCAGGATCTGGATGGGGCCATCATCGGCCCGGCACTGAGCGGCCAGCATTACCCCGGCCATTGGTCAGGACCGCAGTCGGCGGATCAGGATTCGAAGCGCCACGGTTAGCGCAGCGCCCACAATGGTGAGGACGACTCCGATCACGCTAAAACCGACCGCATAATATCCGTAGTACGACTCGCCGCAGTTCCAGCAGGGGAGACCCCAGCACGCCTACCGTCACCGCGAGCCCCCACGGGATCCCCAGCCATCCAGCTGCCATGGTGCTCCAACCAGGGACCCGCCACGCGAATCCCGCCCCCAACAGAACGGCTGCTAGCAGCAGCGGCCAAGCCGGAGCCGTTGCGCCGAACATGGCATCCCAGACGGTGCCCAATTGCCCTTCGCAGAACCCGCAGACCGCCGCGAGCAGGGATGCCCACAACAGTCGCGGCCTGGGGACGACGAAAGTCATCGCCGCGGCCCCGACGGCCACCAGCAACACAACAGGACCTTGCAGACCCAACGACGTATCCATAGGGCCTCCGAGCGGTGATCCTTCGGGGTCACCAGCGTGACGCACACCGTCAGCGCGGACGATGTCACGCTACGCGTGCTCGCGACCGCAGCCAACCAGGCGACGGCGGCGGGGGAGCGACACGGGTCGACTCGCGGCCCGGGCCAGCGACCATCGCCGCCACCAGCCGGGCGGGTCCGAGGTGGCGGTCGTGTTCCAGGTGGGAACGCGGTGCTGCGGCGTGGCCGCCACGTCAACTGCCGGAGTCGGTGCGACACTGGCCTCATGACCGTCGAACGGCGACCGAGCGAAGCCGAGCGTGAGCGCGGTTGGTACGGCTACGAGCCAGAATCGTTTCAGCGGGCGTCGTTCCTGCAACGGGTGCAGCTGCGCTGGTGGCGCATCCGGTACTGGCGCAAGCACCGACGCGCCCACCAGGCCGCACTGGAACGGTTGGCTGTCCGGCAACGCGAGCGGGGACAGCTGAGCTAAGCAGGGCCGGCGGACTGCCCCTTACCTCGGCGGACCCGTTGAGCAGGCAGGGCGAGGTTGACCGGGGCGGCCCGCTCCTGGGCAGTGTGGGGGTTCGGGGCGGGCAAGAGGCCCCCGGCGAACCTAGGGCCTCAGCGGTGTTTCCTCAAGTGTCAGCAAGGGGAACGCAGAAAGGGGCAGGCCTTTAGCCACCGCAAGCGCAGCGTGCCAGCCAAGATCAAGTCAGGCAGTGACGCCCTGACCGATCTCGCTAGAAGGCGCGGACGACGGTGATGGTGACGTTGGGGCAGGAGTTGGCCCAGCTGGTCAGGGCGTTCTTCTCGGCGGTGTCGACGGTGAGCCGCCAGCGGATCTTCGTGGCGACCCACTCGTTGATGTAGCGGCAACGCGCCGAGCTGTACGGAGGCATCCAGGTGGCGGGGTCCTGGTCACCCTTGGCCTGGTTGACGTTGTCCGTGACGGCCACCAGGGGACGGGAGTCGCCGAGGTCGTTGGCGTAGGCCTGGCGGCGGCTGGTGGTCCAGTTCCGGGCGCCGGAGTCCCACGCTTCGGCGAGAGGCGCCATGTGGTCGATGTCCAGATCGCTGGTGAGCGTCCAGTAGGCGTTGTCGTAGTACGAGTACCAGCGCCCGCCGGACAGGGAGCAGCCGGAGCCGATGGTGGGTTTGGTGGTGGCTTCGGCGATGAGGACCTCGTTGCGGGTGTTGCAGCCGTCGCCGTCAGCGTCGATCCAGTGCGGGAACAGGCTCCGGTCGTACCCGGTGCGAACCTCGGTCGCCACGGGCAGGCTCGACACCGCGGTGCGCAGGTAGGCGGAATAGGTTTCGGCGTAGGCAGGTGCGGCGGTCAGGGCGGTGGTGGCGGTGACGGCGGCCAGCAGGGTGGCGGCCCATCGCGCGGTACGGGTCACGGTCGGCTCTCCCGTTCATCGAAGATAGCGGTACTTCGATATACGCAGGTGCCGACCGGCATAGCAATGGTCTACAAGCGAACAATCCCAGAACAACCGCTTCGCCGGCGGTAGCTGTCAGTCCGTCGCCTCCGAAGCGGGCTGCCGGGACTGGTAGACCTCGACGTCATCAAACCCGTCGGTCAGGACGTAGACGTGCTCAAGCGCGGGCGCCGGGACATCGCTCGTCCCGACGTAGAAGCCAGTCTGAGGCAGCTTGATCACCGCCGGCGGTGCCGTCGGTCGTGACCTCCACGGGCATCAGTCTCCCGTCGGCCGGCCCACCCAGAAACCATGCCTCTACTGCCGCCATCCGACCATCATGCCGCCCGCCATTCCCTCGGCGGCATCCATCAGTAACATCGAGCGCCATGGCCGAGGTGGACGTTCGGCCACTGCGAGGGGAGCACTGTCAGGGCCGGAGTCGGCGGCCGCCCCCCCAGCGGCGGCCCGCTTGGTCGGCGGGGCGTCGATGGCGATTTCGTAGTGGCCGCGTCGGAGGTTCTGCATGAACGCGTGGCCGGCGATGATTACCTGTGCTGTCTTGTCCGTTCGTAGCCCGTGCATCGGTTTCAACCGCTGTTTGAGCTGGCTGTGATCAGCCTTGATCGGGTTGTTCGCGTACTGCTCGACGTGGTGCCACGTGGACGGGATCAGCTCGTCGAGCACAGCGGGGTAGATCGCGGCGGCGTCGGTGACCACCTCGGCGGGTGTCACCTTCAACGTCGATAGCGCCCGTCGGAAGAACCGCCGGGCCGCGCCGCCATCGCGGCGGGCTGAAACTAGCCCAAGCTCCGAGTCGTTTCGGCGTTCAGTGAACTCGCCGGGGTGATCTGACCGCAGACCCGACCCGGGCGTACCGCGTCTCCCGACCAGATAGTGCAACGGCACTGGCGAGACTATGGCGACATGCACAACAGCGTCCGCTCGAAGGAGACCACCGATGCGACCCCTGCGCCTTGTCGCGAACACCCCACGCTCCTTCTATCGCGGCACTGGGCGCATTCATCGCTTCCGGGGGCTACCCGTGCCGGCTGACGCCTACTATCCCGAGGACTGGGTGGGCTCGACCACGGCTCGTTATCGGTCCGCGCCCGCAGGCCTAACTGTGCTCGACGAGGGGCGCACGCTGGCCGAGGAGATGGAGGCGGAGCCGGTGCGCTGGCTGGGCCCGGAGCATGTGGCGCGGTTCGGGCCGGACCCGGCGATTTTGGTCAAGCTGCTGGACGCCGGCGAGCGGCTGCCGCTCCACGTCCATCCCGACCGGCGATTCGGCCGCGATCACCTGGCCTCGCCCTACGGCAAGACAGAGGCGTGGGTGATCGTGGATGCGGTGCCGGACGCGGTCGTGCATCTCGGCTTCGCCCGCGACGTCAAGCCGGACGAGCTGACCGGCTGGGCCAGGACCCAGCAGCTTGCGCCGATGCTCGCGGCGACGAATCATGTCCCGGTGCGGCGGGGTGACGCGGTCCTCGTGCCGGCCGGTCTGCCGCACGCCATCGGCCCTGGGATCTTCCTTGTCGAGGTGCAGGAGCCCACCGATTTCTCGGTGCTCCTAGAGCGCGAGGGGTTCCCGGTGTCGGAATCGTCCGCCTACCTGGGCCTTGTCATGGATGAGGCGTTGGCGTGTGTGGATCGGGGAGCGTGGAGCGAAGGGCGTCTGGCCGACCTGAGTCGGGCTCGCCGGGATGCTCGGCAGGGCCGGCAGGGCGTGGAGCGTCTGTTCCCGGAGCAAGCCGACGAGTTCTTCGCCGCGGAGAGGCTGCGACCTGATCCAGTCAGCGACCTCGACGAGGGGTTCTCGATCATCGTGATGTTGTCTGGACACGGCTCGCTGCGGTACGCCGAGGGAACACTGCCGATCACGGCGGGCGACACGATGGTGGTGCCGTTCGGGGCAGGCCGCTGCGAGCTGCGCGGCGAGTTGGAGGCGATCCGCTGTCGTCCCGCTCTGCGCGCTTAGCTTGCCGCGATCAGAAGGCGGGTGCGGGACGTCAGATGCGAACGGTCGACGTCAGTGATGGCGTCATCGGTGATGAGCGCGTCGAGCCGGCCGTAGTCGCAAATCGGGACCGGTGCGATCTGCCGCAGCTTTGACGAGTCCGTCAGCAGCACGACCCGTTCGGCGATGTCGATGAATGCTCGCTTCGCCTCGGCGTCGAGGGGGGTGCTGCAGTACGCCCCGTCGCGGCCTAGACCGCTCGCGGCGAGGAAGAACGTGTGGACCCGGAGCCGGCTGATCGCGGCGATGGTGTCTGGTCCGGTGAACGCCTGGGTGGATGGATGGAGCAGACCCCCTAGACCGATGAGGGTCAGGTCGTCCCGCTCGGCGAGTGCTGCCATGGTGGGTAGCGAGTGGGTCACCACCGTGACACCGCTTCCGGCCGGCAGCAGCCGAGCCATCTCCAGTGTGGTGGTGCCGGAGTCGATGCCGATGGTCGCTCCGCCCTCGACGAACCGCAGTGCCCGGCTGGCAATCGCACGCTTCTGTCCCGACTGCACCTTTGAGCGCGTGCCGAAGGGGGAGCCGGGCGTGACGCCGGCCGGCGCCAGCGCCCCGCCGTAGACGAGTTCGACGAGCCCTAGGTCGGCGAGTTTCTGTAGGTCGCGGCGGACGGTGCGTTCGGATACCGCCAACTCGGCGCTCAGCTCGGGCGCCGATACGTAGCCGGCGTTGCTCATCCGGCGCAGGATTTCCTCCCGGCGTTTGGGGGCGGAGTCGTAGCGCAGTTTCTGGTCGCCGGTGTGCTGTCGGGCGGTCACAGGTCGACGGTACCGGCCTGGCGACGCCGCCTGTCCGCTGAGCGTCCAAGGCTGGACACAATTTGTCCAACTGTTGACATCCTCTGCTCCCGGCCACAGAGTGGGTGGGGCCAGCCGATCGAAGGGGGCAGGCGTGCCGGACCTCGCTACCTGGCGGGCCGAGGTCGCAGCCGACCAGCGACCGAAGGTGATCGTCGACGACGACCCGACGGGGACCCAGGCCGTCAGCGATGTGGATGTCATTTTGCGACCCCACCGGGCCGCCTTCGACGATTTCTTCGCCTCGGCACAGCCCGCAGCCTTCGTCCTGTCCAACAGCCGGGCGCTCGCCGCGCGGCCCGCAGCCGAACTGGTCGGCGGCATCGCCCTCATGGTCAACGCGGCGGCCCAGGACACCGGACGTCCCGCGACCCTGATCCTGCGGGGAGACTCGACGCTGCGCGGCCACGTGGTTGCCGAGGTCGAAGCCGTCGCGCCACACACGCCGGTGCTCTTCGTGCCAGCCTTCCTCGACGGTGGACGATTCACCCGGGACGGCATCCACTATCTGCGGACCGCGGCCGGGAACGTCCCGGTGGCCGACACCGAGTTCGCCCGGGACCCCGTCTTCGCCTACCGCAGCGCCAACCTCTGCGACTGGGTGCGCGAGGTCAGCGGCGGGCGTAGACACGCGGTAACCGTGCCGCTGGCACGGCTACGCGGACACGGACCGGAAGCCGTCGCCGAAGCGCTGCTGAGCGCGCGGCCCGACGCGTTCGTCATTCCCGACTGCGTCAGCGAAGCCGACATCCTGGCCATCGCGGCGGGCCTTATCAGAGCACAGAACCGGGGTGCGCGGGTGGTGGTCCGCTGCGCCGCCTCGTTGGCCGCCGCCCTGGCTGGCCTGTCCACGCGGCCGCTCGAACGCATCCAACTGCCTCCGCCCGGTCGCGTCCTGGTCACCTGCGGCTCCTTCACCGCCGCCAGCACCCGGCAGTTGCGGGCCTTGGGTGGGCTGTGGGACCGACGCGTGGAGATACCAGCCAGCGCGCAGCGCGGCGACGACGACTTGCTGGCCAGCGTCGCACGGGAGCGACTCGAGCAGGACGGCCACGCCCTGCTGGCGAGCGACCGGACACCCAGTCACGCCGAGATCCCCGCCGCGCCGGAGCTGCTCATGGACACACTCGTGGAGACGGTTCGGCGTCTCGCCGCCGAGGTGGACCTGGTCGTGGCGAAGGGTGGCATCACGTCGGCGCGGCTGGCCACCGACGCGCTTGGCGCGAGCGGCGCGTGGGTCCGGGGACAGATCCTCCCCGCGTACCGGTATGGAACCTGCGCACGCCGCAGGGCGCCCCGTCCTACGTGGTCGTACCCGGCAACGTCGGCACCGACAGCACACTGCGGGACATCCTCGACCGAATCTCCATCGACCCCGACCCGCAGCGGTCGTTGCTCGATCAGGGTGCCGGGCGATGACGGCGGGGCAGCCGCTGCTGGCCGGTCTGGATGTGGGCACCACGCACACGAAGGTCGGGGTGTACCGGGCGGACGGCATGCCGGTGGCACAGCGACACGCCATCACCCCACCCGACGCCGAGGCCATCCGGGACACCGCGCTGCGGCTGCTCGCGGAGTGCGTGGCCGCCGCCGGCGCCCCGCCGCTGGCCCTGGGAGTCGCGAGCATGGCCGAGACCGGCACCTTCGTGGCCGCCGACGGCGCCCCGGTCGGCGAGCTGCTGCACTGGCGGGACCGCCGGGCCCACCGGCAGGCCGACCAGCTGTGCGAGGCCGTCGGGCGTGAGGCCTTTTTCGCCGCCACCGGCCTGCACCCCAGCGCGAAGCTGCCCCTGGCCCGGTGGATCTGGCTGCGCCAGCATGAACCAGACCTACTGCGAAGCGGGTACTGCTGGGCGAACACCGCGGACCTGGTCGTGGCTGCCCTCACCGGAACGCTGGCCACCGGCCCGACTCTGGCCGCACGCACCGGCGCGTTCGACATCACCGCGAAGGCCTACTCGCCAGGGCTGCTCGACCTGGCGGGGCTGCGACCCGACCAGATGCCCCCGGTCCCCGTCGACCGGGTCGCCGGACACGTCACATCCTCGGCCGCGGCACGCACCGGGCTGCCGGCCGGGACGCCGGTCGTCGTCGCCGGACACGACCATCTCGCCGCCGCCTGGGCCGCCGGCGTGCGCGCCGTCGGCCAGGTCGCGGATTCCATGGGTACGGCGGAGGCCGTCATCACCCCGGTCGCCGCGCCCCCGCCGCCGTCCGCGCAGCCCACCGGAACCTCGGTCGGCCCCTTCGTGGACGGCCGCTCGTACTGCCTCATCAGCGGCCTGTCCAGCAGTGGCGGCCTGGTCGACTGGCTGCTCGACCGGGTTGCCCCCGTCACGGAGCCCGACCGGCACCGCTGGTTCAGCGACCTCGTCGGCCCCTCGGACGGACCGCCCACCGGCATCACCGTGCAGCCGTACCTGCAGGGGCGGGCCAGCCCCGAGCCGGACCCGCACCGGACGCTGTCCTTCCACGGCATCAAACCCGAGCACACCCTCGCCGACATCGGCCGCGCCGTCCTTGAAGGGCTGTGCATGCAGGTGCGCTGGATGCTCGAGAGCCAGATGAGAATCAGCGGACGCCGTCCCGACACCGTCACGGTCTTCGGCGGCCCCACCGCCAACCCCACCTGGATGTGGATCAAAGCCCAGGTAAGCCCCGTACCGATCGTGGTGCTGCCCGGGCAGCAGTCCGCGGCCCTCGGCGCCGCCCAGCTCGCCGGGCAGGCGATCGGCGTCGAGGACGTGCCGCCGACGGGACAGCCGCTGGCACGGGATCCGGGGTCGGCGACCGAATGGGAAACGACGTACCGGTCGCAGTTCCTCCCGCTGGTGCGGGCCGCCGACGTGGACACCCCCGACAGTAAGGAACAAGCGTGAACGACACACCGCCGCTGACCCTGGACCGGCTCGCCCGGCCCACCGGGACGTTCGCCATGGTCGCCATGGACCAGCGCGAGAGCCTGCGGACGATGCTCACCGAGCAGGGCCACCCGGCCGACGACGGCGCGCTGGCCTCGTTCAAGCTCGACGTCGCCGCCACCCTGGCACCGCTCGCCTCCGCGTTCCTGATCGACCGGCACTATGCCTACGCCCAGTTGGTCCGCGACCGGGTGCTGCCGGCCGGCTGCGGGCTGATCCTCGCCGTCGACGCGCTGTCCCAACAGCCCGGCGGCCCGGTGGAGGACACCTGGTTGGACGATGACGTCGACCTCGGGCAGGCGCGACGGGACGGCGTGGTGGCGCTGAAACTGCTGGTGATCTGGAAGCGCGACGGTGCCGAGGAACGCCGAGTCGAGCTGGCCCACCGCTTCGTCGAGCTGTGCCGGCAGGCCGGCCCGCTGTCCGTCCTTGAGCCGGTCGCCGTTCCGGCACCAGGGCAGCAGGACTTCGACCTCGAGGCGGGCATCCTCGATGCCGCCGCCGCGCTCGGGCCGCTCGGCCCGAGCCTCTACAAGGCGCAGGTGCCGCGCCGGGGGCGCGGTGACCTCGGCGACCTCGTGGCCGCCTGCGAGAAGCTCGACCGGCAGCTTGCCCGGCCCTGGGTGGTGCTTTCCAACGGGGTGGACGCGGCGGATTTCCCGACGGCGGTCGAAGCGGCATGCCGGGGAGGGGCGTCGGGCATGCTGGCCGGGCGCGCGCTGTGGCGTGACGCCCTTGCCACCGGAGACCCGGCGGCGGCCCTGCGCGCGGAATCCGTGGCCCGGCTGCGGCGGCTCACCGACATCGTCGACCGGTACGGCCGTCCCTGGACCGAGGCGGCGTGATGTACCCGGTCGTCAATCTGGGGCTGCTGTTCACCGAGCTACCGTGGCGGCGACGCTTCGCCGCCGCAGCCGAGACGGGCTTCGACCGGGTGGAGTTCCCGTGGCCCCCGCTGCCGCCGGACGAGGTGACCTGGCTGGTGCGGGCGGCGGGCGTACAGGTCGCGCTGCTGAACATGGACGCCGGCGACCTCGCCGCCGGCCAGCGCGGCTACAGCAACGATCCACGCCTCACCGCACGCTGGCGTGACGACCTGCGACGGGCGGTGGACCTGGCCCGGGACATCGGCTGCCCGCTGGTGAACGTGCTCGCCGGGCGGCGGTTGCCCGAGCTCGACGAGCGCGACCAGTTGAGCTGCCTGACCGACAACTTGCGCTGGGCGGCGGATCTGGCCGAGGCTGCCGGGCTGAAGCTGGTCGTCGAGCCGATCAACGACCACGACATTCCCGGCTACCTGCTGCCCCGCGTCTCGGACGTGATCGCCTTGCTCGACCAGGTCGGCCGGCCCGTCGTCGAACTGCAGCTGGACGCCTATCATGTCGCCGCCATGGGCGATGACGTGACGAAGACGGTCGCGGCGGCGGCAGGGGTGCTGGGGCACGTACAGATCGCGGATTTCCCCGGCCGGCACGAGCCGGGCACCGGGGCTCTGGACGTCGACGCGCTGCTCGCGGCGCTTGGTGCGGCCGGATACGACGGCGGGCTCGCGCTGGAGTACGTGCCCACCCTGCCGTCGTCGGCGAGCCTGCGCGCCGTCGCGGCGCGGTACCCCCGACTGGGGCCGATCCGATGAACCGGGTCTGCCTCCTGCACACCGTCACGGGCCTTCCCGCCGTCTTCGCCGACCTGCTCCGCGCCGAGGTGGGCCCGGTGGACGCGGTCAACATCGTGGACGAAACGCTGCTGCGGGACACCATCGAGCACGGCATGCTGGCGCGCACCCGTCGGCGGGTGGCTGCGTACGCGGCCTTCGCGGAGGAGTCCGGCGCCACCGCGGTGCTGGTCACCTGCTCGTCCATCGGTGAGGCGGCGGAACAGGCCCGCGCCGAGGTAGGCATCCCGATCTACCGGGTCGACGAACCGATGGCCGCCCAGGCCGTCACTGCCGGCGGTCGCATCGGCGTGCTGGCGACGCTCGCCGCCACCCTGCAACCCACGCGCGACCTGTTGCGGCGCACGGCCGGCGAGCCGTGCGAGATCCGCGAGTCGGTCTGCCCCGGCGCGTTCGACGCGCTGCGCGACGGCGACGCCGGCCGGCACGACGAGATCGTCGCCGCCGAGGTGCGCCGCCTCGCCGCCGAGGTCGACGTGCTCGTCCTCGCCCAGGCCAGTATGGCGCGGGTGGTCGACCGGCTGCCGCCGAGCAGGTACCGGTGCCGGTGCTCACCTCACCCCGCTCCGGCGTACGGCAGCTGCGCCCCTTCGCTACGGGCTGAACACTGCGACGGCTGCCCGGTCGGTCCACAGCTCGCCGTTGCGGCAGGCGTGCACCAGGGTCGCCGGCCAGTCCGCCTGCCATCGACGGACGGCCAGCACGCGCGCGACGCTGGCCGCCTTCGCCGGCCCGGTCGCCACCAACCGCACCCGCCGCGACAGCCGGGCGATCGTCGCCGGCCCGACGCTGACCCCCCGTCTCGGTACCTTGTCGAGCGCCGCGAAGTGCGGAAACGTGGCCAGGTTGTCGCGTCGGGTGGTGTCGGCGAGCGCGATCACCCGGGTCCCGTCGGCGATGTCCGAGCCCGGCGGGTTGAAGGCGACGTGCCCGTCGGAAGCGCCGCTGGCCAGCAGAAACAGGTCGACGCCGCCGGCCGCGGCGATGCGCTCGTCGTAGCCCGCGGGGTCGAGCGGGTCGGGCAGCCACACCTGGTCGGCGGGAACCCCGGGACGGCTGCCCACCGCCCGGTTCCAGGGCTCGGCGATCTGCCGGCGACCGAAGCGCTCGCAGCTGTGCAGCACCTCGACCGGCACGCGGCGCGCCGGCCCCGGCGTGTCGTCAAGGTAGTCGTCCATCATCACGATCACGACGTGAGCCAGGTCCATGGGCGCCACGCGCAGCCGGGCGGCCACGGCCAGGTACGTGCTGATCAGGCTGCGCCCACCGGGACAGCCGAGCAGATACCGGCGCCCCTCCCGCGCCGCCTCCGTCATGCCCGTGACGATCTCGACGGCGAGGGCAGCACCGAGCGCATCGGCGTCCGGGAAGATACGCAGCGCGGTCATGGCGACAGCTCCTCAGGGCACACCAGCCTGGGGGCCGCGTCGCGGAACCCCGCGCGTACCGCCTCGTCGGCGGAGAACCCCAAATGGTCGAAGCCGAGCAGCGCGGCACCCGCCACGGGCGGCTCGGCAGGAACGGTGACGGTGAAGTCGGTGTCGAGCTGCGGTGCGGCGGCACGGACGGCGGCGAGCAGCCGCTCGTCCGGATCGGCGAACAGCCCGCCGCCCAACACCAGTGTCCAGTCGCGCTGGCTCCCGGGGAGGCGACGGCGGGCGGTGCAGGCGAGTGTGCCGACCTCCACCGCCAGGCTGTCCACCACGGCGGATGCGACGGCGTCCCCGTCGCGCGCGCAGTCCAGGACGGCGGGGGCGAGGATGCCGAGCCGATGCTCCGCGAGCGTCCCGGCGAGCATCCGCTCGGCGACCGCCCGGACGCCGGGCACGGCGAGCTGTTCGCGGATCACCTGCCGCAGCCCGGTGTCCGGGCCCCGCCCGTCCTCGGCGCGTGCCGCCACCCGGACGGCCTCTCTGGCCAGAAAGTCACCGGCGCCGCTGAGGTCGCCGGTCTGCCAGCCCAGACCGGGGAACTCGTACCGCTCGTCGCCGGCGCGGGCCACGCACTTGAGCCCGGCGCCGCAAACGACCACCACCGCAGGCGCTGCGGCGGCGACGCCCAGCCGCATCAGCGCCCACGCGTCGTTGCCGACCTCGACCGACGTCAGGACCTGCTGCGCGGCTACCGCCTCGCGCCGGGCGTCGACCTGGACGGGCAGGTCGGCGCCGGCCAAGTAGTACGCCCCGTGCGCCCGCGCGAGCGCGTCGGTGGCCAGGCCGGCGTCGCGCGCCGCGATGCCCGCCAGCCGTGTGACGAGGGCGGCCGTGCGCTGCGCGCCGAGGGCGCTGCCGGGACCGCGCACCCAGGACAGCAGCAGCCCGTCGGCGTTCATCAGCGCGACGTCCGTCTTGGAGTTGCCGCCGTCCACCGCCAGGACGAGACGCGGCATCACCGGGCCCAGGGCAGATGCTCGCGATTGCCGGCGATCAGCAGGTCGGTCAGCCGTTCGGCGATGGCGTGCTGGCCGATGAGCGGGTGCGCCAGCAGGGCACGGAACACCCGTTCGCGGCCGCCGTGCACCGCGGCCTCCAGCGCCAGCTGCTCGTACGCGGTGACATGCGCGATGAGGCCGGCGATCAGCGGCTCGACCGGCTCGACCGGCTGGGCGACGGCGCCGTCCGGGGTGATCGTGGCCGCTACCTCGACGACCGCGTCCGGCGGGAGGAACGGCAGCGCCGAGCTGTTGCGGACGTTGAGCACGTGTACCCGGCTGTCGCCTCTGCGCAGCGACGCCATCAGATCCAGCGCCGCCTGCGAGTAGTAGGCGCCGCCGCGCCGGCTGAGCAGGTCGGGTTTGCCGGTCACCTGCTCGTCGGCGTACTGGGCCAGGAGTTGGCTCTCGATCTCCATGACTTCCTGGGCCCGGACGCCGTGCGTCTTCTGCTCGGCGACCACCTCGTCATGCGCGTAGTAGTAGTGCAGGTAATAGGACGGAACGGTGCCGAGGCGCCGGACCAGCTCCGTGGGCAGCCCGGTGGCGCGCGCCACCCGGTCGCCGTGCTCGGCGAGCAGCTGCGGCAGCACGTCGGTCCCGTCGAGAAGGACCCGACGCTCCCAGGTCAGGTGGTTGAGCCCGACGTGGTCGAGGGTGATGCGCTGCGGGGCGACGTCGAGCACCTTGGCGAAGTGCTGCTGGAAGACGACCGCGGCGCTGCACAGCCCGACCACCCGTTCGTGTCCCGCCTCGAGCAGGGCCCGGGTGACGATCCCGACGGGATTGGTGAAGTCGATCAGCCACGCGGTGGGGTTGACCGCCCGAACCTCCTTGGCGACCTGGAGCATCACCGGCACGGTGCGCAGCGCCTTGGCCAGCCCGCCGGCGCCCGTGGTCTCCTGTCCCAGGCAGTCGCACTGCAGGGGCAGCGTCTCGTCCTGCAGCCGCGCGGCCTGCCCACCGACGCGCAACTGCACCAGCACGATGTCCGCGCCGTCCGCGGCGGATGCGATGTCGGTGTGCGTGCTGACCGCCGCCAGATGGTGGCCGGCGGCGAGCATCCGCCGGCTCATGGCGGCGAGCACGGCCAGGCGGTCGGCCGAGACGTCGTGCAGGGCGAGTTCGGTGATGTCGAGCTGGCGACGCAGGCGTACCAGCCCGTCCACGATCTCGGGCGTGTAGGTCGATCCGCCGCCGATGATCGTCAGTTTCACGATCTTCCTTCTGACTGGTCGGAGACGTCGATGACCGCGTTGGCGGCGATGACCGCCGCGAAGTAGCGAGCGCTGTCCTTGACGGTGCGTCGCTGGGTAGACCGGTCGACGTGGATGAGGCCGAAGCGTTGGGCGTACCCCTCAGCCCATTCCAGGTTGTCCAGCAGCGACCAGTGCAGGTAGCCGAGCACCCGTGCGCCGTCGTCGATCGCGCGGGACAGTGCGTGCAGGTGCTCGCGCAGGGCGTGCACGCGTCCGGTGTCCCGCACCCGCCCGTCGGAGTCCGGTTGGGCGTTCCACACCCCGCCGTTCTCGGTGATCAGCATCGGCACGTCGTAGTCGCGGTGCAGCCGTACCAGCAGTTCGTGGAACGCCTCTGGGACGCTCTCCCAGCCGCTGTCGGTGACCGGGACGCCCTCTTGCGCGGGCAGCACCCGCCAGGGCAGTTCGTCCTGACTCGCGGTGATCCGCCGGCGGGTGTAGTAGTTCACGCCGATGAGGTCCGGCCGGTTGCCGATGATGTCGAGGTCGCCCGGGCGCACCCAGTCCATCGGCCCGATCAGCCGTTCGAACAGCTCGGCGGTGTCGGCGGGGTAGTGGCCGCGCAGCACCGGGTCGAGGAACCAGCGGTTCGTGTACCCGTCGGAGGCCCACGATGCCGCGACGTCGGCCGGATCGTCGGTGGCAGGGTAGTTGGGGAAGAGGCTCAGCGGGATGCCGACGCGGGCGGTGGGGCGGCGCTCGCGGATGCGGTCCGTCGCCAGGCCGTGCGCCAACAACAGGTGGTGGCCGACAAGGATGGAGGTGCGAAGATCCTTCTCACCGGGGGCGTGCAGGCCGAGCCGGTAGCCCAGGACGGACACCACCCACGGCTCGTTGACCGTGAGCCACGTGTCGATCCGGTCACCGAGCAGGTCGAGGCAGACGTCCGTGTAGGCGGCGAAGGCCTCGGCGGTCGCGCGGTTGGTCCAGCCGCCGCGCTCCTGCAACGCCTGCGGCAGGTCCCAGTGGTACAGCGTCGGTACCGGCGTGACGCCACGTTCGAGTAGACCGTCGACAATCCGGTCGTAGTGCGCCAGCCCAGCCCGGTTCACCGGGCCGGTCCCCCCGGGGATGATGCGCGGCCAGGCCAGCGAGAACCGGTAGGCGTTCATGTTGAGCTGGGCCATCAGGTCGGCGTCTGATAGCCAGTGGTGGTAGTGGTCGCAGGCGTCCGCGCCGGAGTCCATCCCGCGCTCGGCCGTGAACGTGTCCCAGATGGACGGCGCGCGGCCGTCCTCGTCGACGGCGCCCTCGACCTGGTACGCCGAGGTAGCGGCGCCCCACAGAAATCCGGGTGGGAAGGTACTCGTCACCAGTTCACCTCCGGCAGGCTCAGTGCCGCCTCGCAGCCCAGCAGCAGCACGCCGACGCTCCACGCGTGCGACAGGGTGAGCACCATGCCCTTGGCCTGGAAGCAGGCGGTCTGGTAGTAGCGTTCGCTGGCCATGCCCCGGTAGGCGTTGAAGTCGCCGTCGGCGCGGGCGATGAACTGCCGGAAGCAGGCCAGGTTCTCCCGGGTGCGGTCGAGGTAGTGCCGGTCGCCGGTGGCGGCGGACAACTCGACCATCTCCGGGAGGCAGATCAGGCCGTACGAGTGCAGGTGCTGGTTGCTGGGGGAGGCCTGGTCGGCGCCGCGGCTGCGGAAGTCGTACTGCGCCAGCAGGGTGTGCCCGTCGAAGCGCACGTCGTAGCTGTAGCGGAAAGTCAACATCCAGTCCGCGGCCCGGCGTGCGAACTCCAACCAGCGCGACTCGCGGGTGGCGCGCCACAGGGCCACATACGCCAGCACCGCCGCGTAGCCGTCCTCCGACGTCGGCGCCAGATCGACGTCCTCGGGGGCGCCGTGCAGGAACTCCTCCTCGACGAAGCGGGCGTAGTAGTCGCCACCGCGCCGCGCGGCCTCCAGGAGGCCCGGGTCGAGGTCGCCCGCCTCGGCAAGCGCGGCGACCCAGGTCAGACCTGCGGCACCGGCCCAGGACAGCACCCGGCCGTCGTCGGCGTGCAGCAGGCTGCCCAGGTTGCCGTCCGCGCGCTGGTTGCGTACCGCGACGTCGAGGTTGCTCCGCACCGCCGCCAGCCACCCCGGGCGGTCCACGCCGGCGGCCTGCTCGGCGCGGACGGCGCGGTGCAGGAACAAGGTGGCCTCGGCGAGGGTACGGGCGTGCAGGCCACCCCGGACCGGCGTCCAGCTCTGGCCCCAACCCTTCGCCGCGGTCCACTGGCCCCAGAACGTCCCGGCCGGCGCGAGGTTGCCGCAGATGTGGTCGATCACCGCCGCACCGGCCGCGACATGGTCGTCCTGTCCCCGGCGGCGGCCGTGCGCCAGCAGCGCGTGGGCGTACGGGATTCCGCTGATCCACGCGACGTGCATCGCTGCCCGGTCACCCAGGCCCTGGACGTTGTCGTTGAACTCCCGGTCGAACGCCGCCGTCTCCAGCAGCACCGCCGGGTCGGGGCGGAAGTGCCAGCGGTGCAGGCCGTACGCGGCCAGGTCCGCCGCCTCCGTCACGTCGACCCACGGGCGCAGCGGCTCCGTCGCCGACCGGGCGTGCCGCTCCCGCAGTACCGGCACGTAGGCGTGCCGGTCGGCGGGCAGCCGGTAGAGGCACAGCTCCACGACGTGCCGCTCGCCCGGCTGCCAGACGTGCGTCTGCGCCAGCGGCGCAGCGGGTTCCTGGCTGCCGACGTAGCTGACCGGCTCCTCACGGTACGGGAAATCGGCGTGCAGCTGTGCGATGTCGCCCTCGTGCGCGAACCCGATCCCGGTCAGGCCCAGCGAGCTGTGCTCGTCGACGGTGAGCGCCAGGCCACCGGACGCTCCCCAGACGAACACCGCGGGCGTGGCGGCCCGGTCGGCCCGGAAGCTCCATGCGGGGGAGACGTACCGCCCTGGGGCGGCGGGCTCGTCGACCGTGCGGGCGAAGCGCGGGTAGAGCCGGTGGTTGTCCGCGGGACGGTTGTCGCCGTAGAACAGCCCGGGAATGAGCCAGTACGGATCACCGGCGTCGGCGAGGCTGGCGGACACCCGCAGCCGTGCCTCCACGGGCACCGTGCCCCGGTACGTGGCCGTGATGGTCGCCGTCACGCCCCCGGCGGGCGAAGCCGTCGGTGCCTGTCGCAGTTCCACCTCGAACAGGTGCGGGTCGAGGCCGCTGACGTGCAGCGGCGCGTTCGTCAAGGTCGCCGCCATCAGCCGGCCTCGTGATCAGTTGAGCGGACACGTTCCAGCCGTCGAGCCGTACGCGCCGGTCCTCGGGTGCCACGCCGTCCCACCGGCCGTGCAGGACGCGCTCCTCGCCGGGCAGCAGGTCGATGGCGTTGTCGTCCCAGGTCAGCCAGCCGGGCTCGGCCGCGTGGCGGGCGTCGAGCAGCCGCAGGAACGGGATGGCCGGCCCGGTCTCGTGGCGCAGCCGCAGCGTCCAGGTCGCGCCGGTGGTGTGCAGCCGGGTGGAGATGCCGGCCGGTGGCAGGGCGAGCAGGTCCTGGAAGTCGTGGCCGGCGGTGAGCAGATAGCGGTTCGCCCGCGAGTCGGTTCCGGCGTGCACGGACAGATCCAGCAGGAACGGTTGTGCGTCCAGCTCACCCGCGGGGCACCGGATCTCGCCGAGCGGCTGGGGCCGGCCCTCGACGAATTCGGTCGCCCAGTGCGCCTCGGCGACCTGGCGTCCGCCGAGGCGTACCACCCGGGCGGTGACGCTCCCCGGCCCGGACGCGGTGTCCCACCACGCCCACACGGTCGCGGCGAACTCGTCGCCGGTGACGCGGGGCGCCGGCAGGGCGGCGCACACGTGCAGCGGACGGTAGGCGCGGCGCACGTAGTGGTAGGCGGCCTTCGGCTCGCCGAAGTAGTCGACGGCGGCGGTGCACCAGCCGTTGGGGAAGGACTCGTTGAGCTGCCAGGGCAACACCCCGCAGCTCTCCGGCCGGCGCCGGTTGGCCTCGACGGCGTAGCGCAGGCCGTCCGCTTGGAGGAACTGGCTGGCCCGGGAGAGCGCGCCGAGGTCGGTGAGGGCGTCGCCGAACGCCTGCCGCACCAGCGGTTCGTTGTTCCACCACCGGCCGAGGTGGTCCCAGACGGGGTTGCCGGCCGTGGGAAGGGCATGCTCCGGGGCCGGTACGACCGACTCGATCGCCCGGACATTGCTCATGCCCTCCACGCCGAACTCGCTGAGCAGCAGCCCTCGGCCGGAGTCGTAGAGCCGGTAGTGGTCGGACAGGCCCTGGTGCTCCCAGGGTCCGTGCACGTCGTGCTGTTCCGGGCTGGTCCGTACGCTGTCGAGCGTGTTGCCGAACACCGGCCCCGACGGGGAGGTGGGCAGCCACTGCCGGTTGGGGTCGAGGCGTGCGACGACGTCGTGCAGCGCGGCCAGCACGGGGGAGTCCGCGTCGGTCAGCGGTACCCCGTCGGCCCGCTGCAACTCGTTGCCGCCGCACCAGATGGCCAGGCTAGGATGGTTACGGCGGGCGGGAACGATCTGCTCGGCCTCGGCGACCATCCGGGCCACGAAGCTCTCGTCGTCGCTGGGCACGCTGCGCATGCCGGAGCTGGACTGGGCGAACTCCTGCCAGACCAGGATCCCGAACTCGTCGCATAGGTCGTAGAAGAGGGTGCTTTCGATGAGGCCGCCGCCCCACACCCGCAGCATCGTCACCGCGGCGTCGCGGGCGAGCCCGAGTAGGTGGCGCAGTCGGGCCTCGTCGACCGCGCCGTAGAGGGCGTCGGCGGGGACCCAGTTCCAGCCCTTGATGTCGCTGGCCCGGCCGTTGACGGTCAGCCGGTAGGGCAGGGCGGTGGCGGGCGCACCGGCGTCGCGGCTGAACCGCACGTCCCGAAAACCCAGCCGCAGGTGGCGGTCGTCGCTGCGCGTTCCGCTGCCGTCGTGCAGCGCCACGCGCAGCGCGTACAGGTGGGCCTCGCCACGGCCGTTGAGCTCCCATTCGAGGGGTGCCTCGACCTGGAGGGTGACCTCGGTGGCTGCGCCGTCCAGCGGCACGGTGCCCTTGGCGACGGTCGCGCCCGCCGGGTCGTGCAGGGTGCACTCCGCGCTCGCGCCGGTGGCCTCGCCGTCCACCGACACGGTCACCGTGACGCGGCCCGCGGCGCCGGTCACCGTGGGTCGCGCCCACACGTCGGCCAGCCGCAGCGGTCCGGTCGTCCGGAGCCGGACCGGCGCCCACAGACCCTGGTGCACGATCCGGGGGCAGAAGTCCCATCCGTAGCCCATTCGCCCCTTGTGGACGTTCACCTCGGCGGTGTAGCCGACCTGTGGTTGGCTCATTGGCGCGGGATCGACGACCACGGCGAGGGTGTGTTCCCCGGGGCCGAGTCGTCCGGTCACCTCGACCGTGCGGGAGACGAACGTGCCCTCGTGCACGGCGATCCGCTCGCCGTCGAGGTAGACCGCTGCCGAGTAGTCGATGCCGTCGAATTCGAGGAACGCACGCTCGGTGGGCGCGAGCCCGGCGGTGCGCAGGCGGGTGCGGTACACCCACGTCCGCTGCGGCACCCACTCCGACAGCAGGCTCTGCGTGCCCACGTACGGGGAGGGGACCTGGCCGGCGGCGAGCAGATCGGCGAGCACGCTGCCGGGGACCCGGGCGGGGATCCACCGCCGCTCGTCGTCCTGGCTGTCGCGGGCGTGCAGCTGGGCCCGGTGCAGCTGCCAGTCGTCGCCGAGGAAGCCGCGCAGCCGCCAGCCCTCGGTCAAGGCGGTCACGGACGTCATTCCCGCTCACCTTCCGGCTCGTCCGTGGCCACGGCCTCGGCCGCCGCCGTCGGCCGCTCCAACAGGTCAGCCTCGGCGGCGGGCCGGGCGGGATCGCGCGGGACGACCAATGTCTTGATCTCGTGCGGGCCGAACTCGGCGGTGATCGTGCGGCCGAGGAACGGCAGGTCGATGGCGGCGTTCGCCGCCGCACCGGCCGTCTCGTAGCCCCGGACCACGTAGTCGCCGGTCTGCTCCTCGGCCTGCTTGATCACCGTGATCACCACGTTGTCGGCGTCGGAGACGGCGGCGAAGCAGTGCTGCTGGGGCAGTGGACCATCGTGGCACGACTCCAGCAGGGCGACCGGCGCCTGATCGAGTTCGGCCGCGGCGCGCACGGTCCCGGCGGCCCGCCAGTCGCCGGCATGCGGCAGCAGCCGGTAGGTGAACTGCTGCACCCCCTGGTCCATGACCTCGTAGTCGCCGTCGGCGGGCAGGGGCTGCGGGGCGTGCCATGCGTATGCCGGGCTGCGCAGCGCGGTGAGCCCGATCTCGCCCCCGGTCACGTCGACACCGAACTTGGCGTCGTTGAGGACCGACAGGCCAGCCGCACGCCCGCTCAGCGTGCCGGACACGTCCACCCACGAGTGGCTGACCGTCTCGTGCCCGTCGGCGACCCGCTCGACGTGCCCGTAGGGGATCGCGTGGGTCGCGGTGACCTCGGTCAGGTTGGTCGGGAAGCGCAGCTTGAGCATCCGGAGGCGTTCGTGCCAGTCGATGGTGACCCTGACCTCGAGGTGTCGCGCACCCGCAGCCAGCACGAACTCCTCGGTCAGCGTCGAGGCGCCGAAACTGCTGCATACCCGCAGCACCTGCCGGACGGGGCCGGTCTCGATCCGCCGCACCGACACCGGTGTGAAGGCCCCGATCACGTCCCGATAGGAGACGACCCCGTGGCCCCAGGTGTCGGTCGGGTCGTTCAGCACGACCGCATGCCGCGACCTCGCCGCGTCGCCGCTGATCAGCTCCGCGTCCGTGGCCTTGCACACGAGGCTCGACAGCCACCCCGTCGCCGGGTCGACCATCACCCGCAGGTGATCGTTCTCCAGCACAGTGTCGGTCTCCGCAGCCGGCCTGGGGACAGTGATGTGATCGGGATACATCCGGTAGAGCCGGTAGCCGAGCGGGGGCAGCTCCACCGGCACCACGAGCCGCCGGCGACCGCCGGTCACCGTCGTCGAGCGGGCGGACTGTACGGGGATGCGGTTCTGCGCGTCGTCCTCGGCCACGATCCCGCCGTTGCCGAGGAAGCTGCCGAACTCGACCTCGACGGTGGTCCGCACCGGCCAGGGGTGCGGGTTGAACACCGCCAGGGGCGCCATCCGCTCCTCGTCGGGGATGTCGATCTGGCGGCTGATGCTCTGGATCGCCTGGTTCTGCAGGCGTGCCGCGATCGCCCGCGCCTCACCGAGCTGGTCGCGCGCGTCGTCGTACGCGCTGGGCAGCGCGGTGCCGGCCGCGGTGTCGTGGAAGTGGTTGAGCAGGACCTGTCGCCAGGCGTGTTCGAACTGGTCGGTCGCGCGCGGCACGCCGGTCGCCGCGCTCGCCACCGCAGCCCACTTCTCGGCGGCTTGCAGCGCGTGCTCGGTGTGCCGGATCAGCTTCTTGATGCCGGAGTGCGCGGAGTAGCAGCCCACTCCGTGCGGCTGGATCTCGCCGGAGAACTCGGGCAGGTCCCGTCCGGTGGCGCGGGCCGCGTCGAAGAATGCCCGGACCGTGGAGAAGAGCATCTGCGGGAACTGGTCGCTGCCGTTCAGTTCCCGGATGCTGTCGATGTTCGCCCGGGTCGGGCCGCCGCCGTGGTTGCCGACGCCGTAGAAGCACATCAGCGGGTCGGTGGTGTGCGGCAGTTGGGCCAGCGCCTTGCCGACGTGTACGCCCAGATGCCCCGCGGGGCTGCAGTACTCGTGCGGGATCCGGTAGGCCAGCACCCGTGACCCGTCGGCTGCCTCCCACCAGAACGTCGGTCCGGGCAGCGCGGTCTCGTGCGGCTGTGGCCGCATGAACACGTAGCTGTCTATACCGGACTTCGCCAGCAACTGGGGGATCGTGGCGTTCTGCCCGAACGGGTCGACGTTGCAGCCGACCGACGCCGTCCTCCCGAACTTCTCGGCCAGGTACCGCTGGGAGTACAGCGCGTGCCGGACGAATCCCTCACCGCCGGGAATGTTGCAGTCCGGCTCGACCCACCAACCGCCGACGATCTCGAACCGGCCCGCACGGACCTGCTCCCGCAGCGCCGCGAACAGCTCGGGATCGTGCTCCTCGATCCAGGCCAGGTATCCGACCGAGTCGCAGGTGAAGATGAAGTCCGGATACTCGTCGATCCGTTGCAGGGCGGCGCGGAACGTCGCGCGCGCCTCCTGGTAACCCTCCTGCCACGGCCACAACCACACCGCGTCGATGTGGGCGTTGCCGATCATGTGCAGCTGACCCCGGGTGGCCCGGCCGGCTGGAGGTGCCGACGGGCGGGGGATCGCCGACGGCGACGGGTGTCGGACTGCGGTTGTGCGCGGAGCATGTGGAAGGAGTCCCTTTCCCGTGGTGCGGTGCCGGTCTGGTCAGTGGGGGGCGACGGCCCAGCGGTCGATGTGTTCGCTGAGGAGGTGCAGGAGCAGGACGTGCGCCTCCTGAACCCGGGCCGTGCGCTCGGACGCCACCGCGAAGACGTGCTCGGCGTACCGCGCGGCGGGTCCACCGCCGGCTTCCGGCTGCCCGGTGAACAGGACCGTCAGGGCGCCGGCGTCCCGGCCGGCCCGAAGGCCGGCGACGACGTTGGGGGACCGGCCGCTGGTGGTGAAGGCCACCACCACGTCGCCGGTGCGGGCCAGTGCCGAGACCTGCCGGGCGAAGACGTCCTCGAAGGAGTAGTCGTTGCCGATGCAGGTGGTCACGGTCGGGTCGGTGGACAGGGCCACGGCGGGCAACGCCCGCCGCTCACGGCAGTACCGCCCGATGAGCTCACCCACCAGGTGCTGGGCGTCTGCCGCGGACCCGCCGTTGCCGAAGGAGTAGACGGTTCCGCCGTGGCTGAGGCGCTCGCAGAGCTCGTCGCCGAGGATCTCCACGTTGGCCACGAGCTTGCGGACCGATTCGATTACCGTGAGGTGTTCGTCGACGTGGTGAACGAGCGAGGACCGGTCATCGACAGTCACGAGGGTGCTCCCTGCTGGAGGTGGACAAGTGCGGATGCCGCCGCGCCGACGACGCCGACGGTGTCACCGTGCGAGGCCAGCTCCAGCCGGGCGGCGGCGCCGGCCGGTCGCATGGCCTGCGCGAGCGCGGCGCGGCGCACCGGCAGCAGCAGGGCGTTGCCGGCGCGGGTGACACCGCCGCCGAGGACGACGAGCTGCGGTTCGACCACGTTGATCATCACCGCGATGGCGCGCCCCAGCGCGGCCGTGGTCTCGTCCCAGATCTGCCGCGCCAGCCGGTCACCCTGCGCCGCGTGCGTCGACACGGTCTCGGCGGTCACCACGGCGACATCGCGCATGGACGACGCCGAACCGGCGCCGAGTGCCTCGACGGCCCGGCGTGCGATCGAGGTGCCCGAGGCGTACGCCTCGATGCAGCCGCGCTGGCCGCATCCGCAGACGCGCCCGTTCCAGTCGATGATCACGTGCCCGAACTCGCCACCGTTGCCGGCCGCGCCTCGGTGAACCCGGCCGTCCAGGATCAGGCCGCCGCCCACGCCCGTGGACACCGTGAGGTAGAGCATGTGCTGCACACCACGCCAGGGCCCGAAGTGGTACTCGCCCAGTACGGCGGCCGTGCCGTCGTTCTCCAGGAAGGCCGGCCGGTCGTAGGCGCCGGTCACCAGCTCGACGATGGGCACGTCGTCCCAATACGGCAGCCCGGGCGGGCCCTGCACGCGTCCGGTCACCGGGTCGAGCGGGCCTCCGCAGCCGATGCCGATCGCCGCGATGTCGCCCTGGCTGTGGCCGGACGCCGCCAACGCTTCGTGACCGAGTTTCAGCAGTCGCTCGATGACGATGTCCGGCCCCTCCTCGACCCTCGTGGGTACCCGCACGAAGGAGAGGAGCTTCCCGGTGCGATTCATGACACCTGCCGCGAGCTTGGTGCCACCGATGTCGAGCGCGAGTACGTGATCGCAGAACGGCACGCTGACGTCAGCCCTTCCGACCCTGGGTGGCGATGCCCTCGATGATGTGTCGCTGGGCGACGGCGAAAATGATGATCATGGGAAGGGTGGCGATCACGCTGGCCGCCATGATGATCTCCCAGTGCTGTTCGCCGCCCTGGCCGAAGGTGTCGATGACCGACTTGAGTCCGCGGGGGATCGTGAACAGGGAGGTGTCCTGCAGGTAGATCAGTGGCCGGAGCAGGTCGTCCCAGCTCGCCTGGATCTCGAACACGAACACGATCGCGAGGGCCGGTCGGGACAGCGGCAGGGCGATGCGCCGGAACAACCCGAGGAAGCCGCAGCCGTCCACCCGGGCGGCCTCGAACAGTTCGCGGGGCAGCGACAGGAAGAACTGGCGCAGCAGGAAGATGTAGAACGCCGAACCGAAGATGTTCTGCGCCCAGAGCGGCACCTGGGTCCCGACGAGGCCGAGTTTGTTCCAGATCAGGTAGACCGGGATCATGGTGACGGCCTGCGGCAGCATCATCGTCGCGAGCACCAGCCCGAACAACACGTTGCGCCCGGGAAACCGGAAGTACGCGAAGCCGAACGCCACGAGGGCGCTGCTGATCGTCACGGTCGTGGCCGCGGCGATTCCCACCACCACGCTGTTGCTCATCCACGCCAGCACGGGCGCGTAGTCCCAGACGTCGGCGAAGTTCGACAGCTGCACGTTGCGGGGGATCAGGGCGTTGCCGAACACCTCGGTGCGCGGCTTGAGCGAGGCGCTGATCAGCCAGACGAAGGGATACGTGAACACGACGCTGGCGAGGGCGAGCACGATCAGATAGGGGGCACGCTTCCAGAACGGCCCCTGATCGCGGCCGCCGGACTGCGAACGGGCGCCGGCGACGCGGTCGTTGCCCAACGGGTCAAGGGCAGCCGGAGCCGCAGCGGTCAGGTGCGGAGGCGAAGCGGTCATCGTCAATCCCTTTCGCCTTCGTAGTAGACGAACCGGCGCGAGACGCGCACCTGCACGGCGGTGATGATCATGATGATCACGAACAGCAGCCAGGCGAGCGCCGAGGCGTATCCCATGTGCAGGAACCGGAAGGCCTGCTGGAACAGATAGATCACGTAGAACAGCGCGGCCTCGTTGGAATAGGTGCTGTTCTGCTGCCCGCCGAAGAACATGGTGTAGGCCTCGTTGAACATCTGCAGCGCGGCGATCGTCTGCACGATCAGGGTGAAGAAGAGCGCACCGCTGATCATCGGGATCGTCACCTTGCGGAACTTCGTCCAGCTGCCGGCACCGTCCAGCTCGGCGGCCTCGTAGAGATCCTTCGGCACCTGGCGCAGCGCCGCGAGGTAGATGACCACCGTCCCGCCGACGCTCCACAGCGTGGTGATGACCAGTCCCGGCTTCACCCAGTGGGTGTCCGTCGTCCAGTTGGGGCCGTCGATGCCAAAGAGGCGTAGCGTGCGGTTGAGCAGGCCTTCCTGACCGTTGAGCAGCAGCAGGAACAGCGCGCCCACCGCGACCGTCGGCGTCATCTTGGGCAGGTAGAAGACTGTCCGGAAGAAGCCTGACGCGCGCCCCACCCGGTTGAGCACCATCGCGAGGGCGAGCGCCACGGCCATTGACGCCGGCACGTACATGGCTGCGTATACCAGGGTGTTGCCGAGCGCCTTGGCGACCTTCTGATCCTCCGCCAGTTGGCGGTAGTTCTCCAGCCCCACGTTCTGCGGGGAGTCGATCGCGTTGTAGTCGGTGAACGACAGCACGAGGCTGGCGATCATCGGGCCGAGCGTGAACACGAGGAACCCGATGATCCACAGCGAGATGAAACCGTAGGCGGCACGGATCTCCCGCCAGTTTCTGGTGCGGCGCGCGCCACCCGCAGTCATTCTGTGGGTGGCGGCGACCGATGTCGGCGCGGCCATCACTTCGCCGCGCTGAAAGCCTTGCTCGCCTCCGCCTGCGCCTGCTTCATCGCCGCGTCGGGCTTCTGCTGGCCGGAGAGGGCCCGGTTGACCGCGTCCTGCCAGGCCGTCTTGATCTCACTGCCGGCCTTGGAACCAACGACGGCGAACGCGTACTCGGTGGACGCGTAGTAGTTCTCGATCGCCTTGTCGAACCCGGTCTGGCCGGGCTTGACGTACTTCGCCTTGATCTGCTTGTCGGCCTCCGGGTTGGCGGTCCAGAGGCCGGTGAACTTGGATTTGTTCTTCTCCACCGTCGCCTGGCGTGCCTCACCGGCCTTCAGCCAGGTCTCCGTGCTGGTCATGGTCTTCATCCAGTTGACTGCCGCAGCCGGGTTCTTGGCGCCCTTCGGCAGGCACCAGGCGCTGCCGCTCTGGAAGCTGATCGGGTTGCCCTGCCGGTCGGTGAACGGCAGCGACTGCAGATCGACCTTCGGCGAGGCCTGGACCAGGACGTTGACCAGCCAGCCCTCCCAGGGGAATGCGCCCGCCTGGTTCTTCACGAACTGGTTGCCCGACCCGAAGAGGTCCCACGTGTCGCGGAAGGCCTTGAACTTCGACCAGCCACCCTGCTCGTTGATCAGGCTCAGCGCGTACGTCAGGGCCTCGATGACCTTCGGGTCCTCGAGGTTCGGCGAGCCGTCGGGGTTCACCAGATCGGCGCCGTTGGCTTTCGCCCACAACGGCAGGAACTCCGGCAGCTTCGGGTCGAACCCGATCCGGGCGATCCGACCGCCGTTGGCCTTGTACAGCTTCACGGTGCTGGCGTGCAGCTTGTCCCAGTCGCTGGTGCTCACGTCCGGCAGCGTGAGCCCGACCTCCTGTAGCGCCTTGCCGTTCACCAGGATGTTGCGGGTGTTGTAGAACTCGGGAATGCCGTAGACCTTCCCGTCGACCGTGACCTCCTTGATCGCGGCCTCACGGTAGCCACTGTTCTTGATCCCGGCGCTGGCCATCTTGTCGTCCAGTGGCTCGATGGCACCCTGAGAGGCGTAGCTGCCGACCAACTCACGGTTGAGGTACACCAGGTCCGGAGCGTTGCCGGTGGCGACCGCGGAGAGGAACTGCTGCGGGTCGAAGTCGCCCTCGTTGATGTTGAGTTGAACCTTCGGATAGGCGCTCTTGAACGCGTCGATGCGGGCCTGGCCGACGTCGTCCGGCTTGCCGAAGCCCATTGTCGACAAGGACCCGCTGTCGCCGCCCTTGGTCGCGTCGCTGTTGCTGCTCTTGTTGACCCCGCCGCAGGCACTCACTCCCAGCGCGAGCGCCCCCATCGAACCGGCCAGAAGACCCCGTCGGGTGATCGTCATCGTCACTCCTCACAGACGGCGGATGTCCGGGACCCCTGGGGCGAGAAGCGCAGCCCTGATCTGCCGCTTCGGCGCTGCGCCACCCCGTGGACCAAGAACCAGGACATCGAATGTGGCATCGTTACCACAGTGACCTGGACCATATTTCCGACCCATAGGACTGTCAAGAGTTGTTTGCCGTCGTGTTACCAGCCCGCGACGGCTCCGCTCCCGGGATCAGATCGTGACGGAACCGACCTGTGTGGATGCCGCGCGAGCGACGGGCACGGATGGCTCACGCGGCGCCGCCGTGGAGCTGCGGATGACAATGGACGGCTCGATGTACCGGACGGTCGCCTCGCCGGACTCGGAACCGGCGATCCGGTCCACGACCAACTGCGCACACATCCGCCCGAGTTCGTCGGTGTGCTGGTCGACGGTGGTGATCCCGGGCGACACCATCGACATCCACGGGAGGTCGTCGAAGGCCACCAGCGACAGATCCTCCGGCACCCGCAGCCCGCGCAGCCGCAGCGCCTGGAACGCGCCCTCGGCCAGCAGGTTGTTCGCGGCGAACAGGGCGGTGACGTCGGGACGCCGGTCCAGCAGGGCGTCGACGGCCTCGCGTGCCGCGTCGGGCTGGAACCTCGTCGGCACCACGAGGGCGGGATCCATCGGGGTGCCCGCGGCGCGCAGCGCTGCCCGGTATCCGGCGAGGCGACCGGCGCCGGAGGTCCAGTCCGTCTCGTCGATGAGCAGCGCGATGGTCCGGTGACCGAGGTCGACCAGGTGACTCGTGATCTCCTGCGCCCCCTGGACGTTGTCGACCAGCACGGCATCCGAGCTCAGTCCGTCCACCAGACGGTCGGCCTGAACCACCGGAACACCGTCGCTCATCAGCATCCGCACCGCGCGGTCAGAGACCGGTGTGACGATCGCCGCCGACACCCGGACCGCCAGGAACGTCCGGGCCCCCTCGACCTCGGCGTCGGCCTCGCCGTCGTTGTTGACCACGATCACGTGGTAGCCCGCCGAGCGCAGTCGCTCCTCGATGCCGGCCGCCAGGTTGGCGTAGAACGGATTACGGATGTCGGAGATCAGCACGCCCACCGCGCGGCTGGTGCGGCTGCGCAACGACCGGGCGATGCTGTCGGGGACGTAGCCGATCTCCTCGGCGGCCGCGAGCACCCGGGCACGCACCTCCGCCGACACGTAACCGTTGCCGCTGAGGGCCCGTGACGCGGTGGAGGGCGAGATGCCGGCGGCGCGGGCCAGGTCCTGGATCGTGGGGCGGCGCCGGGGCGAGGCGCGAGTTCCCGCGCGCCCCTCGCCGCCACCCTCACGTTTCCCCACCATAAGACTGGAGTCTATGCGGGAACACCAGCCCGTGCAGTCTACGGTAGGCCGCCCACGCGGCCGCGATCGCCGCCCACGTCGCCTCGACGACGCGGCCACGCTCGAGATCCATCTGATCGGCGTAGTACAGCGCCGGCACGCCCAACGTCGGCGCGGCCGCGGCGTACGCGACGAGGTCCTCCTGGCCAGGCAGGCACCAGCCGTCGGTGTCCACCGGCATCTCCGGACAGGCCGCCTGTACCACCCGCCCCCGGTAGGTCATCTGCTTCACCACAGCGGAGCCGTTCACCCCGGGCGGTGGTGTCCGCCCCTCCGGGTGGTCGAGGTGCAGTACGTCGTTGAGCCGGATCATGTCCGTCACGTCGAGAAACCCGGGATCGGGTGTGTGCGTGACGATCAGGGAGTCCGGCTTCACCCGCTTCGCAGCCCGGTAGGCGACCGCCAGCAACTCGTGCAACAGGTCGAAACCCCACGAGGGGCCGGCGTGACGAAGCGCCGTGCCGGACGGCGTACGGCCCGTGAAGTCGATTTTGAGTCCGTCCGCGTTGAGCCCGTCCGGGTCCAGCATGTGGGCCACGGCGTCCTCGATGACCGACCGGCCCAGCGGGCTCTCGGGATCGATCGCGACGGGCGTGCCGTCGGGATCGCGGACGCACGCCTCGTCGGACGCGCCCTCCGGATCCCACGCCTTCCACCAGAGCAGCACCCGCTGCCCCTCGGCGTGCCGGGCCGCGATGAACCCCGCCAGATCCGGCCATTTTCCGGTGTCGGGCCGGCAGGTGGCGTACTCCGCCTGCCACTTGTCGTCAACGACGACCGTGCCCGGTACGACGCCGTTGGCCGCCAGCGTCGTGAGGAGTTCGTCGTACAGCGCCTGCCGGGACAGGTCGGGCGCGGAGGAATCGCCGTCGGTCGCCAGTGCACACTGTGCCCCCCAACCGCAGAAGATTGGTTGGCGCCAGTGGTCGGCGAGTGACCGTGTGGTGGCCGGCGGGGTCAGGCCGCGCGCGACCAGCTCGTCCCGGTAGCGACCCAACCCGTCGTACGGATCGCGGGCGCCGAACAGCAGCAGCACGGTCGGCGTGGTGAAGGCGTCCTCGACCAGCGTGTGTCCCTGGTATTCACAGCGCAGGCTGAACCCGCCCGGCGTGGGGTCGTATCCGAACTCCACGAAGGGACGTCGTTCGGTCGCCAGCCCGACCATCAGCCACGGCCCGGCTGGCAGCTGTCGATCGTCGTCCGCGGGCTGGCGCGACAATCCGAAGCAGGTCGGCGCGGGGGTGAACAACCAGCGGCCCACCCCGGGCTCGCCGCCCTCACCATTGACGCTGATCACCGCTGGTTCGACCGCCGGTCGGGCGATCCGCCACGGATGGTCGGGGTTCGGCGAGAAGACCGTCCGGTGCCCCGCGCCGCTGGGCAGCATGCCCTGCGGCAGGCGTGCCCCGCCGAGCAGGTGCACGGTCGTGACGCGGCCGTGGCCGCGGACGGTCGCGCGGAAGGTGATCGCACCCGGGTGGAACTCCGTCACCTGGGTACGGCCGGACCAGCGAGAACTGGTGCAGGCGACGGTGACCCGGACGACGCCGTCGTGGAACTCGTGATCGATCCGCTCCACCTGCACCGTCTCATCGGGTCCGTCGAGCGCGTGCACGGAGGCGAGCAGTCGTAGCCGCCCCCACGAACCGCCGTCCGCTCCGGTCACGTCCGCCAGCAGCCGTCGCCGATCAATCCGGGCTGTGTACTGCGCCGTGCGGATCTCCAGGTGTCCGCTCGTCTCGTCGACCTCGATCTCGGGTGTCATCGCACGTCCACCAGCGCCTCGGCCTGCTGCCCGAAGTCGCGGCCGCCGGCGGTCAGGTTGGCCGCCACGCGCGCCCGCCGCTGCGGCACGCCGGGCGGGGGCAGCACGGTGAACCGCACGCACTCCTCGCCGAGCGCCTCGGCCTCGACCTGGCGGTGCCCGGGCGACACCTGCCACCCGTGCGGCGCCACCAGGTCGACCCGCAAGTCGCTGGGCCGCCGGAACGGATTGCGAACCTCCACCTCCAATTGCAGATTCTCACCGCCGGTCACGACCGAGCGGTACGGCAGGATCCGGGCGCCGAACCCCTCTGCACCGAAGTCCACCTCGTCCAGCGGCAGGAGCGCCCGGTGCAGGCGGGCCAGTTCCTCGCCCTTGGCGAGCAGCATGTCCAGGTAGGCGTCGTCGACCAGGCGGGGCTGCCAGTGACCACTGATCATGAGATCGGGGGACAGCCGCCGGTACAGCAGAGCAGAGTCGATGAAGTCGTCGATGCGGAACCGGTTGCGGTACTGGAAGTTGGGCGTCTCCGTGCGCTGCCCGGTGACCGAGCCGCCGTCCTGCTGGTCCCCGGTGGCCACCACCCGGTTGCCGTCGGCCTCGAACGCAATGGCCACCGCGTACAGCGTGTGGCCCGGCAGCGGATACATGGTCAGCTCGTACTCGTGCCACCGCACGGGGATGCCGGTGGGTATCACACGATGCACGGGCAGCGGGTCGTACCACAGGCACGGCAAGTCGTACCGGAGCGGATCGCGCAGGATCGGGGCAATCAGGTCCGCCGCCCAGATCTGGGTGCCCTCCACCTGGTGCAACAGGTTGAAACCGGCTACATGGTCGTCGTGGTAATGGGTGGGCAGGGCCACCTCGACGCGGTCGATTCCGTACTTGCCCTTCAGCGCGTCCAGAGACGCGAGCCATGGCCGGCGCGACGACCGGTCGCTGCCGGAGGGCAGACCGGTGACCATGTCAAAGCCGTAGTCGATGAGCAGCGCCACGCCGGAGTCGGAAAGCAGAGCGTAGCTCGTCGCGAAGGACGTGCGGTTGCGCAGCAGGTGAGGGCTGATCTCCTCGTACGGTTGACGCAGCCAGGAGGTCAGGTCCCAGGGCAGATCGCGCCGGAAGTCCACAAGGGCCTGAAGGTGGTGCCTGGTCTCGGCGATCGCCGGTGCGGGCTCGGCGATGGGTCGACCGTGCGACGGCAGCACCAGGTCGGGCTCGCGGTCGGCGAGCAGGTCGAGCGACAGCACGGACGCGGCGGCGCCTTCCAGTCCGCTGTAACTCCACTGCAGCGCCGACACCGACCAGACCTTTCCGGGACCGTGCAGCAGGTCACCGGTGAACGCCATCCGCTTGCCGTCCAACTCCGCGAGGTAGCTGATCGAGCCCAGGGTATGTCCCGGCGTAGGCAGTGCGGTGAGGGTGATCCCGCCGAACCGGGTGGTCCGGTATTCCGGCACGATGCCATGCACAGGTATGTCGTCCAGCAGCGAGAACCTGTCCTGCCGAAGGTCGTAGTTGTTGTCGAGTGTGCGCATCTGCCAGTGCGCGCTGACGTCGGCGAACAGGTCCCGCTCGGTCGACGGCACCCAGATGCGGATACCGGCGCTGGCGGCCCGCGCCAGGCCCTGCCCCTGGTCACGGTGGTGGTGGGTCATCAGCACATCCGTGATGCGCTCGACACCGTAATCGGCCAAGTGGTCGAGGACCGTCCCGGACCCGAAGTCGATGGCGACGGCGTCCGTCCCGCTGACGAGGAGGTAGACATTGCAGGTGTCGTGGTGCAAGCGCACGCTGTCCGTGAGGCGCATGTGGCAACGATTCCACACGGGCGAACCTCTGGGAAGTACGCCGAGGTCCAAAGATCATTCGACCTAGCAGCCGGGTCGCGGGCCGACCAACCTGTGCAGGCGGGCGATCCCGCCGATCCCCCGCTTCGGCCACGCGCACGTGTTTCTGCCCGCCGCGCCGGGGACCGGCGCGCTGACCGCCGACAGCGAACCCGAAGGGCACTGTGGTGGCCGGCCCTCGGCGGTTGGGTCGCAGCGGTGCTGACAATCACCAGCTGTGGGCAGCCGGTGCGGCAGGAACTTCGACCGGGGTCGTCAAGCAGACGCTTGGCGTGAGCCGCGGACGCTACACCATGATCATGAGGCGGGACGAACAGGAGTTCCGTCAGGAGTACGAGGTGATCGCCGACGGCGACCGGTGTACCCGCATTAACTACTTTAGGGAACCGGACACGGATTGGGAGAAGAGGACGCACGGCAGCTGGATGGTGTGGGACGGCCAGGTCCTGCTCGACTACAACCCGAATGGCGAGCCGGCGTACACCCGGGTCGACGACCCGAACGCCGGCCAGCGGCCGGTCTACGTCCTCCGGGAGGGCTCGCAGCATTTCCGGCGGGCGTGCCCGGAGGCCCGCCGCTTGGGGACGCACACCCTACTCGGGCGTACCGCGGTCCGCCATGCCTGCGCCGCCTCGACCGACGAGGGCGGGACAGGGCCCGGCAAAGCCGTGAGGGTGTCGGGCTTGATCCGATCGGGAGAACCGGCCGGGGCTTGCCCGGCTGTTATCACCGCTTCGACCTGCTCGTCCGTGATCTTCCGGGCGGCGCCCGGACGAGGCTCGTCCGACAGTCCCTCCAAGCGGTCACGCACGAACCGGGCCCGCCACTTGTTCACCGTCTGCGGCCACACTCCCAACGCCGCGGCCACGTCCTTGTTCGTCGCGCCTTCCGCGCACGCCAACACGATCCGCGCCCGCAACGCCAACGCCTGCGCCGTCTTCGCCCGACGCGACCACGAAAGCAGCGTCTGACGCTCTACATCGGGCAACACGAGCTCGGCTTTCGGGCGACCTGCTCGTGGCATACCCGAAGCCCACCCAAATTCAGCAACGACCCCTGCCGGATGGGCGGGCTGAGCGAGGAGTGCGGCGATGCCGTCGATCATCCGCATCCGGTAGTCGCAGTAGGCGTCCTGGTCGCCAGCCTGGTCCTGACGCCAGCGGGTGGCCACGCAGCCGCCGCCTCACGTGGACCGGTACGCGCAGGTGGTGCACCGCCCCATCAGAGCCTTGCCCTGGTTCAGCAGCGGCAGCCGCCGCTGAGCCGCGACGACCGCCTTCTGCCCGGAAACCCGGTCCAAGTGGGTGAGCTGGGCCTGCGGCCAGGGCAAGTTCGTCACAACTGCCGAGCCGTCCGCTTGGATAAAGCGTGAAGACGTGGTCGCACTTCAGGCTGGAGAAGTGACAGAAGCCGGTATCCAGCCCCCGCAGCCGTCGGATGGTGGATACGGCCGGTTCCAGTTTCAGCCGGGCGAAGTGCCCGGCGCCGATCCAGCGGACGCTGGCGGCAAGCACGAACTCGGCGTACTGGTCTGGGGTGGTCGCCCACCCGGGCCCTTGCGAGCCGCGCAGAGCCGCGCGCTGAAGGAGCCGGCTCGCGGGAAGGCGCTGCCCTTGGGCGGCGGTGGGGCCCTGGACGGATGCATCGAAGCAGGGCACGAAGCTGACGGCGTTGATCGCCTCGAAGCCGGCGAGGTGGTCAAAGCGGCCTCGGCACGGCCGAGCACGGTCGGAGTGACCGCGGCGATCACGCCCACCCTTCGGCCGCGCTCGGCCAGCAGCCGCAGCGCGGCGGCTACGCGCGGGTACACCGCCCGGCCGTCGTAACCAACCGCCAGGCGTTGCCCGCCGCGTCCCCGTCGAGGGAGATGCCGATCTGGAGGCGCGGGTACAAGGGACTCGATCAGATCCAGCCACTGCTCATCGAGCAACACGCCGTTGGTCTGCATCGATACCCGCACAACGCTGGGCTGGGACGCCAGTTCGCGCAGGACCTTGGCGACATGGTCGCGTCCGGCCGTCAGCGGCTCGCCGCCATGCAGTTCGACGGCGAGCGGACGCCCCGAGAAGAGCTCGGTGAGCCGACGCACTTGACCGGCGTCGATCCGGGCTCCCCCGGGACCTCCTTGCGCTTCTCGTAGCAATACAGGCAGTCGATGTCGCGGGTCTCACCCCGTAGCTTCAGGATCACCGATACGGCACTGTCGGCGTCTTCGACGTCGAGGCCGCGGTACAGATGGGCCATCGGGTCGTGCTGTTCGGTGGTGCCGTACATCGGCTGCCTCCCAGGGGTGGCCGTGACCGGGCGGGGATCAGTCGTACAGGCGTCCTAGCATGGCGCCCTGGCCGGACTGGAGGATGTGGGCGGCCTCCAGCGGAATCCAGAAGCATTCGAAGTGCGTTGGCTCCTGCTCCCCGTCGTGGTCCTCCCGGCTCATCCACCGCTCCGACGTCGGCTCGGTGAGTTCCATGTGGAAGACGTGGCGGCGCTGGAGCTCGAACCGGTACGGGCTGATGTCGTACTCGGTTTCGCCGAGCTTTCGCACGATCTTGAAGTCCTTGAGGCCGGTTTCCTCCCGGGCCTCCCGCAGCGCCGCCGCCTCTGGCGCTTCGCCGGCGCGGATGCTGCCGGCCGGAACCTCGATGCCGACTTCCTCGTAGCTGTAGTCGGTGTGCCGGAAGACCAGCAGCTTGCCGTCACGTACGACGTAGCAGAGAACCTTGTCCTTGGTGACCCGCTCTGGCATAGGAAAACCTCTTTGGTCCAGCGACCCGAACCTGACGGCGATCGCCTCCGCTGCTTATCGGCGTTGCTGATGCCGTCGGACCTCTTCCTGGAGCACCGCTAGGCGGGCATGAAGATCCGCCAGTTCCGCTGCCACGTGCTGCGCGCGAACGTGCAGGTCGGCCAAATCCCGGCTGAGTTCGTCCTCGCCCTGATCCGAGACCGTCGCGGGCGCCTCCGCCGTCGTCATATCCGTCTCCCCACGGTTGAGCAACCCGCAGAGGGGCAGCGGGTTGCGCAGAACCTACCCAGACCGCCGAGCAGGAAAACCGCCACCCGTTCTCGGCGCCCGCCGGGCGAAAGCGCGGACCGAGCCCGCATGCGGGTTCAAGATCCAGAAGCGAGATCGGCGCGGCATCTGTCGGGCGGCGTGCAGGTGCATAGATGGGGCGCAGGAGTCGTGGGCCGTACCGGTTGGTCAGCTTGTCCGGCCGTTGCGCCACGTCACCAGCCCAGGCGGCGAGTGCTTCGATATTGTTACAGAGAACGGAAGCGTGGCGGCGGCGGCGTCGGGCACCTCGGCGGCGGCGGGAGGCCGCGGCTGCCGGGCTAGTCCACTGAGCGGACCAGCGGGGCGGGTCACGGCGACGCGGCCCGCCCCTTGCCTGTGTCGCAGTCCGCGCCGACCGGCGGCCGCACCTGCACGTCGGGGCACATGCGGCAGCGGATGACCAGGTGCCCGCCGCAGCGGCACGGCCATCATTCCCGCATCGGCGTGGTCGCCGACCCGCCGGCGTAGCCGTGCCCGTTGTGGCACCCCGCGGCTCGTCGCCGACCATTCGCGGACCTGGCGGTAGGGGAAGGCGACCACGTGCGGGTCGGCGCGGGCCCGCTGCACGAGGCGGCGCAGCTCGCGGGGGTGTCGGCGACGCGCTCGACGACGACCACCCCAGCGGGCGAGTTGTCGGCCCGGTTCCAGCGGATCGTGATGTGCCAGCGCGTGTGCCACTCCGCGAGGGCAGGCTACTCGTACAAATGTTCGACCAGGCTGGGAACCTACTGATCTGTGGAGCCCGGGACGCGCACGCCCGCGACGAGACGGCTACCAGCAGCTCACCGCCGAGCACACCCTCTGCAGCAAGCATCGCAGCTCGAAGGGCAGCATCGGCGTACTGCGAACTGCGCTGGAGCGACGCGTGGCCGGAGCAGAGCTGACGCCGCGCGAGCGTGGCCTGGTCCAAAGCGTGGTGGATGCGATGCTGCGCAAGCGCGGACACCCGGGCAGCCCCGAGCACACCGCCATACGCCGGCAGCAGGCCTGCGAGGCGGCGCGGCCCCGCCACCATCAGCTCGCGCAGCTGGTCGCGGCCCGGCTGGCCGGCCTGCCGCAGGACATCGGTATCAGCGACGTCGACCACGTGCTACGCCCGGTCGACGCTGACGAGGCCCACCTCGCGGGTGTGGTGGCGGGCTGGCCGACACCCCGCCCCGTCGCCCGCGTGGTCGCGCGCGCCGCCGCCGGAACCCTGGAGCAGCTGATCGACCGCGGCGTCATCGCCTCGGCGGAGGAGCTGGCGCGGCTCACCCCGCGGTTGGCGGCGGCGACCGCGGCTTCGGCGTACCCGGACCCGGCCCTGCGCATCCTGATGGACGCCACGTACCGTGCCTTCCGCAATCGCCGCTCCCTGTTGCTGCTGAACCTGGAGCACCAGGTACGCCTGGCCGAGCTGCCCTGGGTCCAGGCGGTCGCGTCCGCCCGGACCGATACCAGCGACACCCGCAACCAGGCGCGTCGCACCCTGGTCCGGCTGGCCTCCACCGCGGTCTGCGGGTTCCCGGCCACGGTGCTGCCCAACCCGCTCGTCGGGGAACTGTCGACGCTGTCGAAGCAGGCGAGCCTGCAGCTGCCGTGGGTCGAGGAGCTCGCGGCCGACATCTTCATGGGCAGGTTCTCGGCGAAGTTCCTCCAGGCGGCCAAACTCGCTGGCCGGCGGCTCGCGGGCAGCCTGTACGCGCGGTATTACGACATCGACTACCCGGCCATCGCCGCGATCGACGACACCAGCAGGCGGCTATTCCGGCGTACCCGGACCTTGGACGCCTTCGATCAGGTGTGCCGCGACCGGGCCAGCGCCCGCGGCAAGCGGTCGTGGTTCAACGTCGCGGCCAACGGGATCATCATCGAACAGGCGCAGATTCTGACCGCGCAAAACCTGGCCACGATCGCCGAGCTCGGCATCGACCTGCCCTCGGCGGACCTCGCGAAGCGGTGCCTGGACACCGTGCTGCGGCTGACGGCCCGCATCCACCACAACCCCCGGCCGCTGGGCACCGTCAAGAACACCGCGTACGCGTGGCGGCAGATGCTGTTCTTCCTGTCGCTGTCCTCCTGGGAGGAGCAGACGGCCTTCCCGGCCTACGCCGAGCAGTGGCTGGCCACCCAGCCAGACCACGTGCGGACCCGGCTGGCGCCGGCCGTGACCGGACTCGTGCACGTTATCAGCGGTGGAAAGTTCGACGCGGAGGGCAGGGCCGGCACGGGCCGACGGCTGCTCGCTGGACCACGACCGAGCACTGGATGCTCGACCCGGGACCGCGGGACTGAGGTTCAGCGAGGCAGGGGCTCGGTGTGGTGGGCTACGTGCTCCTGCTGGCGGGTGCCGACGTGGACGCCCGCGACGGGCGAGGGCGGCCGGCGTTGATGTACGTGGTCGAACGCGACGAGCAGCGGGTCATCGCGGCGCTTCTGCTGGGCGTTGCGACCATCGGCCCTATCCGACGAGACGGCCGCCCAGCATGAGCAGCACCGGTCCGAGGTGCTGGCGGAACTCGCCGACCGGTTCGACCCCGACCGCCTGCCGTGACCTGAGGTTCACCCGGGAGCTCTGACCGAGTCGGGCGCGAGGCTGGTGTTGGTGTGCGGGCGGCGGGGCCGAGTCGCTCGTACGCCGAGATCATCACCACCGGTTCCGAGGCTTGCAGGTCGGGGGAGCGCGGTGGTCGTCCCGGTCGGGTAGCTTCGCCGGGTGGTTGATCGAGCGGTGCGACCCGGCGATGTCGCGGTGATGAGGTTGTCAGACGGTGGATTTGGGGCATGTCAGGTTACCGGTGTCGAAGGCCGTGTGACGTCGGCGTATGCGCTGCGCTGGCACTCGGTAGCTCGGCCGAGCCTGGACGAGCTGCGCGGCGTTGAGCCGCTGACGCTTGACCATGCCCACGGCGGGCGCCTTGCTCACTTGTCGATTGGCAGCTGGCATGCGGTGCCGCCGGGGTACACCTGGATCGGAAGTCTGCCCGTCCCCGAGGGCGTGCCGGCGTTGTCGAACACGTACTCGGGCTGGCAGTCACTTGCCGACGATGTGGTCAGGCAGCGCCGCTGGGACCGGGAGTTACCGGCGGCAGTGAAGGCCGCCTACCGTGCGGCCGCCACCCGGGGTCAGGTCGACGTCGACTTCGGCGCCGGGGCGGCGACGCTCGGCGCGGCCACGCCTCGGCTGGACCTGAGCGGTGCGGGGTCGATGCGGGTGCCTACGTCCGGGTCGGTGCGGTGGTCCGCTCTCGATCAGCTGCCCCGCTGCACGGCGTTGACGTGGGCCGGCCCGGACCGTGGCCTCGCCCGGGCGTTGGCGGACCGTCCTGTTGTCTCGTCGCTGACGTGGCGGGAGGCCCCGCCGGTCGTGGATCTGGCCGACACCGGTCTGCAACATCTGTCGTTGGCTGGTGCGGATGTTCGCGAGGTGCGGCTGCCCCGTGGCCTGCATGGCCTTGAGCTGGCGGCAGTGGACCCGGGTCTGGCCGTGTACGCGGCGGACGGCGGCCGATGGCTTCATCTCGTCCTGACCGGCGCCGACGCGGAAACGACGGTTTCTGCAGGCCTGCACGGCGTTCGAGAGGTGGCGATGGACGGTGGCGGCACCATGTCCGCCACTGCCGTCCGGGAACTGAAGGAGTTGGAGAGCCTCCGGATCTACTGGCGCAAGCCACCGGGACAGCTGATCGACGCCGCTGCTCTGGCCGGTCTGACCCATCTGGCCGTCATCGAGCTTGTCGATGGCTACGGCCTGGACGCGGACACACTGCCTGACATGACCTCGCTGACGCAGCTGAGCATCAGCGGTCTACGCCGATCGATCGTGTCCGCCTTGAAAGCCCGGTACCGCGGTACCGGGGTGCGCCTGGTCATCGAAGGCGCGAAGCCCGACACGTGGCTGGCCGCCAACCTGAACAATCCGTTCCGGGACTGGGTCGACGACGATGCCCGAGGCGGAGCCGCCGCCTGCAAGGCATACGCCAGCGCGGTGCGCACCATCGACAAGCTTCCGCAGGACCGTGGTGGGCGTGCCGACGAAGCTGAAGCGGCCTTGCGCAAGCTGGTCGAGGCGCTCAACGGCATCGACCAGAAGTACGAGATCATCGACACGCTGCGCCGAGAGGAAGCCTTCGACGCGTTCATGGAACTCGCCGCCCGGGCCGAAGTCCCAGTGAATCTGGCCGACCAGTGGTTCGACGATTGGCGTGACTTCTAACCGACACGATCCGGCCCGCTGCCGCCGTCTCCGGCGACCCGAGATCAGACCAGGGCCACCGGTACCGGCTTCGCCTCCAGCGGTACGGTGACGCCAATGGGAATCACTAACCAGTTGCCGGTCGGGGCGGGATTGCCTAGCTTGCTCATCGTGCAGAGCATTGGTCCTGGTGCATACGGGTACGCCGGGTGAGTGGTCGTCTTCGCGAGATTGCTCGACAGACGGTCGCGATCGCCGAGTCGGGACGCTATCGCAATGGCGCCGGTGATGAGGTCGTCATCGGCGGGGCGGTACGTGCCGCGGTCGCCGGCACTCGTCATTACCTGTCGGACGAGGTGCTCGCGGTCAGGGACGCGGAGCCCGGCGCCGGCAAGGTGGAGGTGACGTACGAGTCGACGTTGCAGGCAGCCCTTCGGCTTGGGCCTGGTGCGGCTTGTCTGGTTTTCGCGTCGGCGAAGAACCCGGGTGGCGGTTTCCTGGGCGGGGCGAAAGCGCAGGAGGAGAGCATCGCTCGCTCATCAGCGCTTTACCCATGTCTACTTGCCGCGCCGGAGTTCTATGCGTTCCACCGCGGGCAGCGGGATCTGCGTTACAGCGACAGGGTCATCTACTCCCCGGCCGTGCCGGTGTTCCGGGACGACAAGGGCAACCTGCTCGACCAGCCGTACACGACGTCGTTTCTGACAGCTGCGGCGCCGAACCTTGGCGCGATCCTCCGCAACCAGCCCGAGCACGCTGCGGACGTGCCGGCGGTGCTGGTCCGGCGTGCCCGGCGGGTGCTGGAGGTCGCGGCTGCGCACGGGCGTCGAACGATGGTGTTGGGCGCGTGGGGGTGCGGGGTGTTCCGCAACGATCCCGCTACGGTGGCCGGCGCGTTCGCCGACGCGCTGCAGGTGGTCGACCGATTCGACCAGGTGGTGTTCGCCATCCGCGACGGCCTGCCGGGCACACCCGTGTATCGCACGTTCGTGGAACGCTTTCCAGGAACTCCCGTGGACTCGGCGGGTGGTAAGGATCGAGGGTGAGCGTCGCAGGGTCCGCCGGACCCCGCAGGAGAAGAAGCAGCTCAGCTACGAGCACGACCGGCGGAACAACTACGGCGAGAACGACAAGAGTTCCGCACGAGCATTCGCCGTAACAAGCGCTACCCGAACCGGTCGAACCGCCACCACGAGCGGCAGGTGCTCGACGGAGCGGCTGGTCCGGTGGACGAGCGTGTCGCGGATGTGGTCGAGCAGGCGCTGTACGTCAAGCGCCGGCGACGGTGGCGCAAGTGGCCGGACATACCGTTGGGTGTCCACGTCGAGGCGGCTCTGGAGCGCCGGCAGCAGATGGAAGGCGGCCGCAGCGAGCAGTTGGAGGCGAGGCTGCAACGCCTGCGGGGGCGGGGTGGGCGTTGTCCCGAGCAGGGCAAGCGTGGCTTACATGGCTGAGGCCGCCGGTGCACCCCGGATCCGGTTCCGGTTCGAGCTCCGCCCGCTGGCCCAGGTGCATCCATGGGGCCGGGATCGGCGAACGCTGCACTGGTTCGGCCTGACCGATGGCTGGTATTGGATCGAGCTGAACGGCCACGAGCTGCTGCGCTATTCCGACCAGACGGTGCGCCGCTGGCAGGCCGACGGCTATGAGGGCCTGCCCTACGTCGACTACTACGTGGCTCGGCTGTGGGAAGACCTGTTGCAGTTGCTGCCCGCGGTACTCGAGCCGGTGCCCGCCAACCTGGTGCCGTTCATCGAAGCCGACTTCACCGGCTGGCAGGAGCGGGGTGAGCATGAGGAGGTCTTCACCGCCGAGGTCTGGTACGGCAACCGCGTTCTTGATTTGGGCTATCGGCGCAACGGCCCGGTGATTCGATGGTGGCGCACCATCATCAACGGTGCCGACGCGGTGACCGTCGACTGGTGGAATCGACGCTGCGAACATGACATTAATGTCACGTTCGCCGACCCGGTGAGGGGCCGGCTGGTCCTCACCACCGAGGAGTTCATCGACGCCGTGCGGGATCTTGACCGCGACTTGATGGCGGCGATGCACGAGCGGATCCCAGTGCTGGAAGAGCGGCGCGTCGTACTGCCTGATGTCGAGTTGGACCGGACCGCGCTGCGTGCCGAGCACCATCACCGCACCACCTGGTTGCAGCACGCCCTGGACCGGCTTTTGGAAACCGACTGGGTAGCAGTCAGAGCCGGGTCAGCCTTGCTGAGACGCGCCTCATGACCATCAACGACGCCAGCGGCGCGCAAGCGAGGGTTGAGGCCGGTGTGTAGATGGGCGTGACACGCCGGTGACGTACACGCTCCAGGTCTCGGGCTAATCGCACGAGCGAGCGGGCATCCACGGCCGACGGTTCGGTCTTGCTGCTTGACCGCTGCCGTTGGCTGTGGCGTCGCCGACGACGTCCATGCACTTGTCGAACACTCGGACGGCGCCGTCGGGACGTATCGGCCACTGCTGCCCGGGTACGCCGTTGCAGGTCCACAGCTGTACCTTGTTCCCGCTGGTGCAGTCGGTGTTGGTGAAACCAAAAGCAACAGCCGTTCGCCGACCTGGCCGGCGCCGACTCCATTGCCCGCGGTGCACCCGTGCAGAACCGTCGCGGGTCGGGCGCCACGTCAGCTCATGCCCTGCCGATTGGCACGCCGAACGTGTCCACCCCGGCGCCCAAGGCCCGGTCGATCGCTTCGGGAGCGAGCACCCGCGCGGCGATGAGCTGGGCCAGCCCCACTGTGGCGGCACGTTCGCCGAGCTCGCTCGGGACGATCCGCAGCGCTTCGGTGCTGCGGTGCAGCGTGATGTCCCGTACCTGCGCGTCGACCACCTTGACGACGTTCGGCAGGCCCCCGATGATCCCGCCCAGCACGAGTGTGCGGGGGTTGATCATCGCGATGAGCGAGGCGAGGACCATGCCGACCTTCCGGGCGGCGCTGTCGAGCAGTCCGTTGATTTTTGGCTCGTCGGCGCGGTGGACCAGGTCGTTCAGGCTTTTGACTCCGTCAGCGCGCAGCTCCCTGAGCAGCGTGTGCCCCGACGCGTACGCGGCGAGGCAGCCCCGCCGGCCACACCGGCATTGCGGCCCCGACGTGGTCAGTTTGATGTGACCGATGTCGCCGGCAGCGCCGTCGTCCCCGGCGGCTACGGTGCCACCAACGATCAGGCCGGCACCGATGCCGGTCGACCATTTGACCCCCAGCAGCGTCTCGCCGTGGTGCTGGGTCGCCTCGCCGAGCACCAGTGCCCGGGCGTCGTTCTCCAGCACCATCGGCACGTCCCAGTGCTCGCGGATCCGCTCTAAGATCGGGTACGCGTGCCAGCCGGAAAGGATGGGGATCGGTCCGGGTAGGCCGGTCACCGGTGAGATGGGCCCGGGCAGCCCGACTCCGATGCCAATAAGTCGCTCCTCGGTGTTGCCGGGCATCAGCTTGAGGGCGAGCGAGATGAGCTGATGCATCACCTTTTCGGGCGGGGCGGTGGTGATGTCGAAGCGGCACTGGGCCGAGCGAAGCTCCCGTCCGTGCACCCCGGTAAGGCTGACCCGGCCGTGGGTGTGCCCGACGTCGAACGTCAGCACGACCAGGGGGCGGTCATTGAACCGGAGGAGTTGGGCGGGGCGGCGCCCATGGAGGCGGTCGCGCGGCCGCGCAGACAAGGCCGGTGCGGAACAGCGGTGCGATCCGGTCAAGAAGCGTGGGTCGGGACATTCCGGTGGCGTCCAGTAACTGCTGCCGGGTCCAGGCCGGCTTCGACCGGATCAGTGCCAGCAGATGACCAGGGGTGGCACCCATGGTGCGGGCGGGCGCGCTGGCGGTCGTGCCGTTCATCCTTGACCCCTTGACAAGCCGGTTACTGGCATGTGAACTTACGCCACCCCACTTTACAAAAGCGGTCTTACATAACTCGGCGCGGTACCGGGAGATGCAGTGACGAACAGTATGCATGACTTCACGATCAGCCGTCGTGGGCTGCTCGGCGTCGGGCTCACCGCCTTGGCCGCCCCCACCCTGGTCGCCTGCGGAGGCGTGTCGACCAGCGGTGGCGGCGGCAGCGGCGCGCTGAATTTCCTGTCCAGCCAGTTCAATCCTGGACGAGGTAACGCGGTCGGTGAGGATCTTCTCGAACCGCTGGCGCTCCTCAACTGCAAAGTCGCGTTCAACCCGGTGGACCCGAGCGTCTTCTCCTCGACGCTTCAGTCTCAGGTCGACGCCGGCAAGGTCCAGGTCAGCCTCGTCGGGGCGCTGCACGGTGAGCTGGCGCAGCACGCGTCGCGCCTCATCGACCTGGATGACGTTCAGTCCTCGCTCACCGACCGCGGTTTCGCCACGGACATCCTTGAGCTGGGCCGGTTGGGCGGTTCGACGACCAAGTACATCCCCTGGATGCAGGCGTCGTACGTCATGGCAATCAACAAGAAGGCGCTGCAGTGGCTGCCGGCCGGCGCCGACCCGCAGAACCTCACGTACGACCAGCTGCTCGCCTGGGTGACGGCGGCGCGCCGGGGCAACGGCGGCAAGCCGGTTTTCGGCTTGCCGTGCGGGCCGAAGGGCCTCTACCACCGGTTCTTGCAGGGCTTCCTCCTACCCAGCTTCACCGGCGGCCAGATCGCCACCTTCCACAGCCCGGAGGCGGTCCAGGCCTGGCAGTTCATGAAGGAACTGTGGGCCAACACCGCGCCTGCTTCCACCAACTACGACTTCATGCAGGAGCCGTTGCAGCGCGGCGAGGTCCTCATGGCGTGGGAGCACGTCGCCCGGGTGGCCGCAGCGCCCAAGGCGAAGCCCGACGACTGGCTGCTGGTGCCCGCCGCACGCGGCCCGAAAGGGCTCGGCTACATGCTCGTCGTGGCCGGACTCGGTATTCCGCGCAACGCGCCGGAGGCCGACAAGGCCAAAGAGGCGATCAGAGCCCTCACCCTGCCGGACACCCAGGTGGACGTGCTGCGCAACAACAGCTTCTTCCCCGTCGTCAAGGCCACCCTGCCGAGCGACCTGCCGCAGGCCGTGAGCCTGGAGGCCGCGGCCGTGCAGAAGCAGCAGAACGCGGATGAGGCGATCGTCTCCCTGCCGCCGGTCGGCCTGGGTGCAAAGGACGGCGAGGTCTCGCAGATCTTCCAGAACACGTTCAAGCAGATCTGCATCGACCGTAAGCCGATCCAGCAGGTCCTCGACAGCCAGGCCAAGGCGCTCAACACCATCCTCGACGAGCTCAAGGTGCCGTGCTGGAAGCCCGACCCGGCCGGCGCCGCCTGCCGGGTGGGCTGATGACGACCGCGACCCGGCCGACCGACGAGCAGCCGGCGGACGAGCGGACGGAGGCGCCTCGGGCCGCCAGGTCCCCCCGGCGCCGGCCCCGTCTGCCCGCCCCGCTCCTGCTGATCGCGCCCTCGATCCTGTTCATGACGGCACTGTTCGCCTGGCCGATGGTCGTCGGAATCAGCCAGGCGTTCAGCGGCGGCGACGGGCCCACCTCGGCCTACCTGCGCCAGATGCTCGACGATCCGCACTTCTGGCCCGCGGTCCGCAACACCGTCCTGCTGATCGTGGTCCTCATCCCGCTGCAGTTCGTCCTCGCGCTCACCATGGCGCTGCTGGTACGCGCGAAGCCGCGCTTCATCAACGTCCACTTCTTCGTGTGGGTCATTCCGCTGGCGATCAGCGACCTGGCCGCCGGTCTGGTCTGGCTTTCGATCTTCACCGATCAGGGTTACCTCAACTCGATGCTTCACCACCTCGGCTTCGGTGGCTACGCCTGGCTGTCCTACGAACACCCGACCACGATGTACCTCGCTGTGGTGGTGGCCGAACTGTGGCGCGCCACGTCGCTGGTCTTCGTCATCGTCGTCGCCGGGCTGCAGGGCATCCCCAGGGACTACGACGAGGCGGCGGAGATCTTCGGCGCAGGGTACTGGCAGCGGCTGCGCCACGTGCTGTTGCCTCAGCTCCGCCCGAGCCTGCAGGTCGCGATCATCCTCCGGACGATCCTCGCCCTGCAGACCTTCGCGGTGGCGCAGGCGCTCGCCGGCCGGGACTTTCCCCTGCTGGTCGGCGAGACCTACCACTGGTACACCGCGTTGCAGAACCCCAACGTCTCCGCGGCCATCGCGCTCGTGGTCCTGGCGGTGTCCATGGTGACCTCGATCGCGTACCTGTGGCTGCTGCGCCCCAAGAACGAGGTGGAGGCACGATGAGCTCGCGCCGGCGCCGCAACGCGCTGCTGCTGCAGGCGGCCTGTGTCACGGTGACGCTTTTCATGGGCATACCGCTGTACCTCATCGCGCTCGCCGCGCTGTCCAGTCGCGAGGCGCTCAACCGGTTCCCGCTGCCGCTCCTGCCGACCGACATCTCCAGCGACACCATGGCGACGTTCCTGTCGTCCACGGGCGTGATCGGCAGTTTCATCAACTCGCTGACCGTCGGGATCAGCACGCTGTTGCTCTCCCTGCTGCTCGGTGTTCCCGCCGGCTACGCCCTGGCCCGATACGTCTTCCGCGGCCGCAACCCGTACCAGTGGTTCCTGCTGTTCACGCGGGCCTTGCCGATCGTGGTGCTGTCCGTGCCGCTCGCCCAGTTGTTCCTGACCGTCGGGCTCTACGACACCACGTACGCGGTGACCCTGCTGCACACCGCACTGGCGCTGCCCACCACGGTGCTGATAACGGCGGCTATCTTCGTCGCGGTACCGCGGGACCACGAAGAGGCGGCCACGATTTTTGGAGCCTCCGCCGTGCAGGCGTTCGTGCGTGTGGTGCTGCCACAGGCCCTGCCCGGTATCGCCGCGGCGGCGATGTTCACGTTCGTCCTGTCATGGAACGAGGTGCTCGGCGCCGCGATCCTCACCCTCAATCAGCGCACCCTGCCGGCCCAGGTGCTCTCTACCCTCAGCTGGTCCCCGCTGGCATTCCGCTTCGCCGGAGGGTTCGCGCTCGTGCTCCCCGCGCTGCTGTTCATCGCAGTGATGCGCAAGTACCTGCTCAACATGTGGGGGACCACGCTTCGATGACCGGCACCGGTTCGACAAACGACAGCCTGGAGGGCCACCGATGGCCGACATTGTGATCGATGACCTGGTGAAGACCTATCCCGGCGGGAAGGTACGCGCCACCGACGCGATCTCGTTGACCGTTGCCGACGGTGAGTTCCTTGTCCTGGTCGGCCCCAGCGGCTGTGGCAAGACCACGCTGCTGCGGATGGTGGCCGGCCTGGAGACGCCGGACAGCGGCGCCATCCGCATCGGCGGTCGGGATGTCACCGATGTACCCGTGCGGCGGCGCAACATCTCCATGGTGTTCCAGTCATACGCGATCTTCCCGCACATGAAGGTCCGGCAGAACATCGGCTTCGGGCTTTCCATGCGCAACGTGCCGAAGGCGGAGATCGACCAGCGAGTCCGCCGCGCCGCCGAGGTGCTCGAACTCGGCGACTACCTCGACCGGTACCCGGCGCAGCTCTCCGGCGGCCAGCGGCAGCGGGTGGCGGTGGCCCGGGCGATCGTGGTCGACGCCGACGTGCTGTTGATGGACGAGCCGCTGTCCAACCTGGACGCGCTGCTGCGGCTGCAATTCCGGGCCGAGCTGAAGAAGATCGTCCGGCAGCTCGGCACCACGACGGTCTACGTCACCCACGACCAGGCCGAGGCGATGTCGCTCGGGGACCGGATCGCGGTGATGCGGTCGGGCCGGATCGCCCAGCTCGGATCTCCGATCGAGGTGTATGACCAGCCGAGCGACCAGTTCGTCGGCGGGTTCCTCGGCGCTCCACCGATGAACTTCATCCCCGCCCAGGTACGGGCGGCCAACGGACCCGGCGGGCCGACGCTGCGGGTGGGCGACCAGAGCTTGTCCGGCCCGATGCAGCTGGACGCGTACCGCGACCAGGACGTGCTGGTCGGGGTGCGCGCGGAGAACATCCAGGTGTCCACGTCACCCGTCGACGGCTGGGTCGCAGCCCAGGTCGAGGTGGTCGAGCCGACCGGTGCGGCCGTGCTGCTGACCGTGCAGCTCGACGAACACCGGCTGAAGGTCCAGGCGCCGCCGGGGTTCCAGGTGGAGCCGGACAGCAAGGTCTGGCTCACCTGCCCGCCGCAGAGCCTGCGTTTTTACGACCCCACGACCGGTCTCGCGCTGGTGACGGCCCCGTGACCACCACCACCGCGATCTCGCCGTCCGCCCTAGCGGCCAGCGCTGCGTACATTCTGCGCGGCAACGACACGGGCCAGCTGACCACGGCGGCCCCCAAGCTGTACCCACACCTGTGGAGCTGGGACGCCGCGTTCGTCGCGGTCGGGCTGGCCACGGTGTCCGTACCGCGGGCGATCGCCGAGCTGCGGACACTGCTGAGCGCCCAGTGGCGTACCGGGATGTTGCCGCACATCGTGTTCGGACCGGACACCGGCTATTTCCCCGGTCCAGCGATCTGGGAGTCTGGCATCGCGGCGGCTGCGCCCGCCGGCGTGCAGACCTCCGGCATCTGCCAGCCGCCGGTGCACGCGATCGCGGTCCGACGGGTCCTCGACGCGGGCCGGCGCAACGGGGGCACCGACCGGGAACTGGCCGAACGGTTCGTCGCCGAGACGTTCGACCGGTGGTTGGCCTGGCACCGGTGGCTGGCCACCGCGCGCGACCCGCGCGGGCGAGGACTGATCGAGATCCACCACGGCTGGGAGTCCGGGATGGACAACTCGCCGCGGTGGGACCACGCCTACGCTGCGGTGGTGCCCCGGGAGGACCTGCTGTCGGGTCGGTCCCGGCCCGACCTGGAACACGTACGCGACGCCGGACAGCGCCCCACCGACGCCGAGTACCGCCGCTACCTGTGGCTGGTGCACCAGATGAAGCAGGCCCGCTACGACGACGACGCGGTACGCGAGACGGTCGACTTCCGCATGACGGACGTGTTCATGTCCGGCATCGCTGCTGTGGCGAGCGATGTTCTGGCCGAGGTGGGCGACGAGCTGAGCCGCGACGCGGAGGCCGCCGAGCTGCGCGGACTGGCGGACCGGTTGCGGGCCGGCGTCCTGTCCACCGTCTCGCCCGAGACCGGGCTCGCCCGGGACGAGGACGTCCGCAGCGGTACGCTGCTCGACATTCCGAGCATCGGCGGGTTCGCCCCCCTGCTGTGCGGAGGCGATCCCGCGTCGTGGAGCGGCAGATTCGCCTGCTCTGTGGGCCCGACTGGTGCGGCCACCCGGGCCTGCGGTACGCGGTGCCACCGTCGACCTCGCCCCGGTTCCCCGGCTTCGCTCCGAAGACGTACTGGCGTGGTCCGCAGTGGCCGGTCATCAACTGGTTGCTGTACTGGGCGCTCGAGCGGCAGGGCCAGGTCGACCTCGCCGCGCGCATTCGGGAGGAGTCGCTGCGCCAACTCTCCGACCTCGCGTTCGGCGAGTACTACGAACCGTCCACCGGGGAGGCGCTGGGCAGTTCGTACCAGTCATGGACCGCTGCGGTGGCCCTCGACTGGCTCATCTGGGACCGGTAACCCGGGCTCGCTCGCAACCTCAAGGCAGGGAGTGTCCGAATTCATTGGTCTGTTCGTAGGCGGTGGGGCTGAGGTAGCCCAGCGCCGAGTGGCGGCGTCGGTGGTTGTAGAAGGCAATCCACCGGAACACGTCGCGGCGGGCGTCAGCCCCGGATGTCCAGCAGCGTGGTCGACGTCGAGTTCACGCTTGAGGGTGGCGAAGAACGCCTCGGCCAGGGCGTTGTCGTACGACGAGCTGATCCGGCCCATCGAGCGGCGGACGCCGTGGCGACGGCAGGCGTCGGCGAAGTCGCCGCTGGTGTTGCCAGCCGCGATCGGAATGAAAGACCAGGCCCGAGGCGGGCCGGCGGCGTACGAGGGCGTCGGTGAGGGCGGCGTCGACCAGGTCGGTGCGCAGGTGATCGGCGACCGCCCAGCCGACGACCCGGCGGGAGGCCAGATCGATGACGGTGGCAAGGTACAGCCATCCCTCTCACGTGATGATGTAGGTGATATCGCCGCACCACCTGGTGTCGACCTGCGCCGGGTTCGTGGCGAAGTCACACTGGATGAGGTCCGGGCGCGCCTCGGCGGCCGGGTCCGCGATGGTGGTGGTGCGCCACCGGCGCGGGCACCTGCCCGCCAGCCCGGCGGTGCGCCTGTTAACGCCTGGATCCGCCCATCTGGATTGGTCAGTGCGTTGGCAATCCGTTCCGCCCGGTCGGCGTCACCCGGTATGGCCACAGCCCCGGCGACGATGGTCAGCTCTGCGGTGCCGCCGTCGGGGTTCGGGATCGCGCGGGCGGCCCTCTCGGCTTTCGCGGCGCAGAGCTAACCATCCTGCTCGGCTCCGCCAACCGCGACCCGGCACGCTACCCCGACCCGCACCGGTTCGACCCGGACCGTCCGAACATTCAGCCGGTCTCGTTCGGCGGCGGCGCCCACTACTGTCTCGGCGCGCCGCTGGCCCGGCTGGAGGCGCAGGTCGCGTTCCCGCTGCTGCTGACCATGCTGCCCCGGCTGAGCCTGGCCGGCGCCGTTGCATTATCGGATCGGTGGACGTTTTGAACCCGTGTCGGGTCCGCGGTCAGATCGCTTGGGCGAGTTCGGTGAACGCAGCGGCGACCCGCGCAGCGGGCGGGGCGTCGACGGCGAGTTCGTAGTGTCCGCGTCGGAGGTTCTGCATGAACGCGTGTCCGGCGATGACCACTTGTGCTGTCTTGTCCGCTTGTAGCCCGCGCATCGGTCTCAGTCGGTGTTTGAGCTGGCTGTGATCAGCCTCGATCGGATTGTTCGCGTACCGCTCGACGTGGTGCCATGCCTGCGGGATCAGCTCGTCCAGGACGCCGGGGTAGACCGCGGCGGCGTCGGTGACCACCTCCGCGGGTGTCACCTTCAACGTCGACAGCGCCTGGCGGAAGAACCGCCGGGCCGCGCCGGAGTCGCGGCGGGTCGAGACCAGCACGTCGATGACCTGCCCGTACTGGTCGACCGCCCGGTACACGTAGCCACACGCCGTTCACCTTGACGTACGTCTCATCAACGAACCACCTGTCGCCTGGTGAGTGCCGGCAGAAGCGGGCGGCGTTGGCCAGCAGCGGGGTGAACCGCTGCACCCACCGGTAGACGGTGACGTGATCGACCTCGACGCCCCGTTCGAGCAGGAGTTCCTCAACGTCGCGATACGAGAGGTTGAAGCGCAGATACCAGCGCACCGCGACCACGATCATCTCCGGCGGGAACCGGAACCCGGCGAACGCCGACTTCGGAGGCAGCCACGGGTCAGGTCGGGCCGATGACTTCACTGCTCAAGACTGCCTCGATGTTGGCGACGCTCAACGCAACGGAGCCGTGGCCCCGAGCGAGGGGCCGATATGATCGGCGGGATACGTGGAGCGCCGGGAAGTCTGGTCGGCACCGTGAACGACCGTGCGCTCCGGAGGGTCACCCATGCTGCTGCTGTGCTTCGCCGTCGTTCTGCTGGCCGCCGTGCTGCTGTCGGCGCTCGCGCACCGCACGATCCTGTCCACCGCCGCGTTGTTCCTGGTGGCCGGTTTCGTCCTCGGAGAAGGCACCACAGGCGTGCTGCATCTGCACGCCGACTCGCCGATCGTGGCGCAGCTGGCCGAGCTGGCCCTGTTCGCGGTGCTGTTCACCGATGGGATGCGGGTGGGTTGGGCGGACGTGCGCAGCGCCTGGCGGCTGCCCGGGCGGGCGTTGGGCTGGGGGCTGCCGCTGACACTGCTGGTCACCGCCGTGCTGGCCCACTACGTGGCCGGGCTCGGGTGGGCGGAGGCGCTGCTGATCGGGGCGATCCTGGCGCCGACCGATCCGGTGTTCGCGGCTGCGCTGGTCGGCAACGACAAGGTGCCGGCCCGGCTGCGGCACCTGCTCAACGTCGAGTCCGGAGTCAACGACGGCTTGGCGCTGCCGTTCGTGGTGGTGCTCCTGGCGGTCGCGGCCGGCTCGGACGACCTGCACCTGGGCGAGCTGGCCACCGAGCTGGCGTCGGGCTGGCAATCGGCGTCCTCGTGCCCCTCGCGGCGATCGCGCTGGAGCGAACCCGGTTCTTCGCCGCGTCCGCGGCCTACGCACCGCTCAACGGAGTCGCCATCGGGCTGCTGGTGCTGGCGCTGGGCAAGGCCACCCACGGCAACCTGTTCCTGGCCGCGTTCGCCGCCGGCATCACCGTGGCCACGTTCGGGCCGCGGGAGCGGGCCGCGTTCGAGCACTTCGGCGAGAACGTAGCGGAGCTGCTGAAGCTGGCCGCGCTGCTGGTGTTCGGGGCACTGATCTCAACGGCGTTCCTCGGCGAGATCTCCTGGACCGGTTGGGTCTTCGCGGTGCTGGCGATCGTCGTCGCCCGCCCACTGGCGCTGTGGGTGTCGTTCCTGCGCTCCGGCCTGAGCCTGCGGGAGCAGGCCGCGGCGATGTGGTTCGGCCCTAAGGGCTTCGCCTCCGTCGTCTACGGACTGCTGGTGCTGGAGTCCGGCATGGGCGCCGCTGATGAAGTTTTCCATCTGGTCGCCTTGACGATCGTTCTGTCGATCCTGGCGCACTCCTCGACCGACGTCGTGGTCGCCCGGGCGTTCGACGGCACCCGCGACACCCCGAACTGGCACGGCGTGCTGCGGCGGATCCAGCGGGCGCACCGCACGGCGGCGGTGCCGGGGCAGGGCCCGGCGGCCGGCACGGCCGAGACCGCCACCGCGCGGGCCGGCCGGGACGGTGGCGCCGAGGATGGCGTGGCGGCGGGGGATCAGGCGAACACGAAATAGCGCAACCACAGATACGGCACGGCCAGCCCGACGGTGACCAGGGTGACCAGGATTCCGTACCGGGTGAACTGCCAGAACGTGATCCGCTGGCCGGCCCGTTCGGCCAGGCCGAGCACGACGACGTTGGCGGAGGCGCCGACGGCCGTGGCGTTGCCTCCCAGGTCCGCGCCGAGCGCCAGGGCCCACCACAGCACCCGGGACTGCCCGCCGCCGCCCTGGGCGTGGACCAGGTCGGCGACGACCGGGCTCATCGTGGCCACGTACGGAATGTTGTCGACGATCGCGGACAGTGCTGCCGACCCCCAGAGCAGCACCATCGTGGCCGGCAGCAGCCGGCCTTCGGTGGCGTCGATCGCGGCGCGGGAGATCTGCTCGACGACGCCGGTGTTCACCATGGCGCCGACCATGATGAACAGGCCGGCGAAGAAGACCAGGGTGGGCCACTCGACGTCGCGGCTGATCTCCCCGGCGTCGAGCCGGGAGAGCGCGAGCAGCAGCAGGCCGCCGAGCAGGGCGACCACCGCCGGCTCCAGGTGCAGCGTGGTGTGCAGCACGAACGCGGCGGTCACCGCGGCGAGCACGGCCAGCCCGAGGACCAGCAGCCGCCGGTCTCGGATCGCATCACCCTCGTGCAGGGCGGCGATCTGCGCGGCCCGGGCCGGGTCATAGCGGAACGCGTCGCGGAACAGCACCCGGCACAGCCCGAGGAAGACCACCAGCAGCAGCACGATGAACGGTGCGAGGTGGATCAGGAAGTCGTTGTAAGACAGGCCACCCCGGCTGCCGATGATGATGTTCGGCGGGTCGCCCACCAGAGTAGAGGTGCCGCCGATGTTCGAGGCCATCGCCTCGGCGATGAGGAACGGCGCCGCCGGCACCCCGAGGCGTTCGCAGACCAGAAACGTCACCGGTGCGATCAGCAGGACGGTGGTGACGTTGTCCAGCGCCGCCGAGGCAACCGCGGTGATCACCACGAGGATCACCATCACCCGGTACGGGCGACCACGCGCCCGCTTCGACGCCCACACCGCCACGTACTCGAACCCGCCCGTGCGTTTGAGCACGGCGACGATGAGCATCATCCCGACCAGCAGGAAGATCACGTTCCAGTCGATGCCGGCCTGCTCGGAGAAGAACGCGTGCGCCGTGTCGGTCGCCCCGATCAGGAACATCACCGCCGCCCCGCCGAGCGCCGTGGCGACCCGGTGGATCTTCTCCGTGGCGATCAGGACGTACGCGACGGCGAAGACGGCCACCGCCGCCCAGGCCACTGCGGTCACCGGGCGAGCATCCGGTCGAGCAGGGCGTCGAGGGTGATGCCGCCGATCATCGGCTCACGGGGCGCGGCCACGGCCACCAGGGGGCTGCGTTTCTGGGCCATCACGGCGGCGACCTCGAGCACCGTCGCCTGGGGATCCACCACCGGCGGCTTCGGGTGCTCCTTGGGCAGCAGGTCGGCCACCGTCCGGCCCTCGGCGCCACGCAGGAACACGTCCGCCGACGGTTCGTCGATCATCCTCGCCAGGGTCGGATCCTCCCGGCAGTAGCCGGGGATCACCAGGCGCAGCACCTGGGTGCCCGGCAGCACGGTCACCGGGCAACCGCGGTCGTCGACCACGATCAGCCCCGGCAGGTTGTGACCGGCGAGCAGGCGAGCCGCCTCGAGTACGGACGTGGCTGCGGTGATGGTCGGAAAAGGCACGGCCAGGTCTCGGGCTCGCACGATGACTCCTGCAGGGATTCGGACGCGACTGATCACACGCCGACCAGACTTCCCGGCACACCGACAATCACCCTAGTCCGGTGTCCATGCATCGTTACCGGGAGTCCGGGGGCCCGGCCCTGCGGGGCGAAGGCGCCGGCCACCACGACGTCCGGGCCGGCGGCGTAGATCTTGTCGAACCGGTCCCGGGACAGCAGGGCCAGCAGGTGCGGGGTCTCCGCGCCGATCATCACGGTCCAGCCGGTCGAGCCGTCCGCCCGGGCCAGGGTCTCCAGCACCGCCATGCCGGTGCGCAGGTCCACCTCGTACCCGCCGCGTCCACCTGCCCCTTGTCTACCGGCGCCGTCGCCCTTTCAGTCGTTTTTTGCGAAAGTGCGTGGGCTTGCGCCGCCGGGCGACCAGGAAGCCGGCTCCGAGAGGGTGACCGGTGATCTCCGGCGGCAGAGCCGGGAGGACGACGCCCGGCTGAATGGTCTCGCCCGGCGGCTGGACAAGCCGATGGGCATCCTCGGGCTGATCTTCCTGCTCCTCGTACTCGCGCAGGCGTTCGTCCACGACGAGCCGCTCAGCACCGTGCTCACGGTGACCAGCTGGGTCCTGTGGGCGGTCTTCGTCGTCGAGTTCGCGCTCCGCGCCTGGCTCGCCCGGCACTGCGCCGGCGAGTTCTGGAAGCACCACTGGTGGCAGCTGATCTTCCTGGCGGTGCCGTTCCTGCGCTTCCTCCGGGCGGCGAGCGCGTTGCGGGCGGCCCGGGGCGGTGGTGTCGTCGCCGCCGCCGTACGCGGCTCTCGCTCTGCCGGCTGGAGCGGAACGGCCCGTCCCGTCCGGCACGACCCGCCGGTGGTGACCAGCACCTCGGGGTTCGCCCGGATGTTGCGGAACCCTTCGCTGCCCGCCCGAACCCGGAGGCGACCAGAATCGTCGCCTCGTCAGGGCGGCCGACCACTTCGAGGACCACCTGCCGTCGTAGGCCGCTCTTGCGGCCGGTGTGGGTGAGCAGGATCAGGCGCCCGCCGAGCAGCTTGCCCAGACGCAGCCGGTGGAGGGCGATCGGGAGCCGGAACAGCAAGCGCCGCAAACCACGGGGTGAGGCCTTCCTTGCCACATGCCGCACCATGACCTCGAACCTGGCACCTCGGCACGCATCTAGCAAACGTCGTCGTCTCACAGATCCAGACATTCCACAACCTCTTCGCCGGCACGACGGCCGACGAAAGTGGCCAGGTGGAGGTAGTTCTGAGTGACGGGACGCGCGTGCGCGCGTACCGCCACGAGATCGTTGCCGGGTAGCGCCGCCCCGGCGGCGAATCCGCTGCTAACGCACTTGATCGGCTGACCGCTGATCCGTGGGTGGGATGCCCGACCAGACGTACACCCACGGCGGGCCGCCGCCGGCTATCGACTCCAACTCGTAAACGCCGTTCACGTCCGCGTCGAGCAACTCGCCGCCGTACTCGATCCACAACCAGCTCTGATCGATCGTTGCAGGGGGCGCGCCGTCCTCGTCGACCGGCACCAGGAGGGCTCGTCCATCCACCGGTCCCCCGACGCACGGTACGTCGACCTTCGCCCACATGTTCTGATCATCGGCCGAGACCTGGCGGCGCCGAACGTTTTCGCCCATTCGGACGTCCCGTCCTACGCTGCGATCCTGCCCCTGGGCGGGCTAGGAAGGGTCCGAGCGACGCTGGGTCTTTCTCCTAGCGCATGGCGCTCGAATCAGTGGCCGGCCTTCGCACCTGTCGCTGGTGACACGGCCTGACCAGAACCATGCAGCGATGGCGGGAGGCCGTAGTGCCTCCTCGACGCTCACGGCGCTCAATCTCCAACGCCAACTCGGTGCCCCACCTGGATAACCTGCTGCAGGCCTCCTACGCCCACAGTCGTCGCAACAAGCGCAATTGAGCACATGTAGGATGAGTGCGCGAAGTCAGGACGAACCGGGACCACTCACCGCGCTCGGTTGTCGGGCCCGGTCAAAACGCCGGCGTGCCGGCGCTCCATACAGGACGGGACTTCCGGGCAGGACAGTAGTGGCATGCGGCGACAGCAGTTGATGGTCCCGGAGGTGACCGATGAGCGAGACCTCGGCCAGAACGGAGGTCGCCGCTCCGGCGCGGGTGCGGTTGACCGCCGATCGGGTACGGCGCTGGCAGTTCAGCACCCCGTCGTTCACTCGCCGGGGCTACGACTCGGATGAGGTCGACCGCTTCCGTATCCGGGCCGCCGACGAGCTGGACCTGCTCGCTACCGAGATCGCACGGTTGCGGGCGGAGAGCGAGCGGCTCGCCGGCCAGCTTGAGCTGCACCGCCACGGGGTGATCCCGAGCGCCAACGGGGTCACGGCACTGCCGACAGCCAACGAGGTCAACCTGCTGTCCGAGGCCCAACGGGAAGCCGAGCGGATCATGGCTCAGGCCCATGAGTACGCGCATCGGGTCGCCGAGTACGCCCGCGCGCAGTACGACAGCTCCGTACAAGCGGCGGGCGACGGCGCTAGGCGGGAGGCGCAGCGGGCGATGCACAGCGGCCGCCGCGGCGCTGGGGTCGAGGGTGACGACGTAGCACGGAACGCGGCGCAGATCGCGGGCGAGGCGATGATCTCGCAGATCCGGGCGGTGGCCCGGCACCTGGACGACGGTAGGCAGCAACTTACCCGGGCGCTCGAGCGTCTCGGTGCCGGGCCAACGAACCCTGACGGGACCACGGGTGGACCTGGGCTCGCTGCTCCGCCCCGCACCGGCGCTGCTGGCGCCTCCGGCTCAGTCCGCGTGCGGGTGGTCTCGGTAGATGAGCCCACCGTAGCGATGGCGACGATCAACGGTCGTCGTCATAGCCGTCAGCCACTATGAGGCAGGGCTGGCCGCCCAACATGTGCACTGGTATCGGCGCACTGCAGTACCAGCCCAGGTCGGCGTCTTCAACGACCGTACCGAGCTCAGGAATCTGCACGCCCTCACCGTAGTCCTCGCTGTGGAGCCGGCTTTGGTGCGGCATCCGCTTCTGCCGCGGATCGCGTTTGCTGGCCACGGTTGCTGTCGTCACGCTGGGTGCCGGGGCGGGTCACGGAGACGTGGCCCGCCCCTTCGTGTCGCAGTCGCCGCCCACGGGCGGGTGTCGGGCATCAGTTCCCCGAGCCGGGTGATCAGCGGTAGCAGCGCCAGGCGTATGGATCGCCAGGATCCGATGTCCGTGCGTAGGTGTCCGAACCGTACGTGTCGCGGCAGGCGATGTTCATGTCGACGGTGGACGCGGAGAGAAGCCTTGTACATTGCCAGCTGCCGTCGTTGCGGGGCTGCGCGGAGCTTCCGGCGGCGTGCCGATCGCAGTATCCCTGGGCCATGTTCGCCACCCCGTCGTTGCTCGATGGCCCGAGTAGGAGCGGACTCGGGCTTCGGGTTTGTGTCGGCGTGGCCGCGCGTGTCGGGGGCGGCGCGGCGGGGCGGGTGACCGACGGTGCGGCGCTGGGCGAACGGGTGACCTTCGGTGTGGTCCTGGGCGTGGCGGAGGGGCTGCGCGGGGTCGCGGAACTCGGCGTCTCCGTCGGCATCTCCGGGAGGGCAATCGGCTCCTCAGAGGCGTCCGGCGGGATGGTGGCTGTCACCAGCGGCAGCGCGCCCTCCGGCGGCCGGTCCGACCCCCAGGTAAACGCCAGGGCGCAGATCAGCGCCCCCACCGCGAGTCCGCCGACCGCGATCAGCCAGCGCCGCCGACCGGCCGGCCGTGGGCGGGCATCACGCTCCAGGTTGTGCAGCACTTGGGTCGGAGCGTCTTCGATCGCCTCGGGGTGCTGCGGGGCGGACCCGCCGTAGCGGTATTCGTTGAGGCCGGCGTCATCGTCGTGCGGGTAATGCTCCTCGTGGGCGTAGCCCACCTCCGGTACGACGTAGGTCTCCTGCAGCACGGAATGCGCGTCCTCGCGCACCGGACCGGCATCGGTCGGTCCGTACGGCGCCTGTGCCCGCCGTTCCTCCCAGGAGGCCTGCTCGTACTCGTCGCCGGTCTGGTCGGGCTCGTAGCCCGCCGGTGCGGGGTCGGCCACCGGGCCGGACCCCCGGTACGCGTACTCGTGCTGGCCGTACGCCCCGTCGTGCTGCTCGTATTCCTCGGACTGCTGGTCCGCCTGGTGTCTTGCGTGCCGCGCTTCGTGCTCCGGGTTCGTGTCCTCGGGCTGGTACGACTCCTCGTCCGGGTCCGACACGTCCTCGCGCCACTGCGGCGCGGCGGCCTCCGGCCACTCGTCGTACGTGTCGGAGTCGCTTGCTGCTGGCCGCGACAGGTGAGCGATCCAGCTGTCAATGTCACTTGGGTCGTCGTCTTGGGCAGCCCCATCGGCGGGGCGAGCGGTCGATTTCTCGGCCACTCGCCGGCCTCCTCTGAACGCACAGGTGCGGACAGCTAGCTGACCTTACTCACCATCAGCCGAAAGTCCAGCCAGCTCATCCGGCGAACAGACAACAGACCACCACTGTCGGCCGCGCGTTGCTGGATCACGTCGCCAGGTCCGAGTGATCGTCGAGTCGGACCGCACGCTGCCGTGAGCCGGCCGACATTCATGCGCGCCTTGCAGCGCTCGAGGAGCAGATCCGACGCCATCAGCAACGCGGATAGACCCCTGTCTGCTCGACCCAAGCTTGCCCGGATGCTTGTGCTGGCCGGCTGCTCAATCGCGCGGAAGGCCCCGTTCTTGGGGGTGAACAGGGCCTTCCGGTGCGCCGCGCACCCCGACCTCTCAAACCGGTCACCGACGCATCCGAGGAACATACTAGGCAGGACTCGCGGCGCCTGCAGAGCGGGCACGCGTTTGAGGCAAGCCGCGGCCGGGCCATGAAGCCGCCCCACCGGACGTCCCGACGCATGCGGTGGCCATCCACTGCCTGTACGGTGCCCGCGTGAGCTGGCGTGGCCACGTCGGGGCCGGTGGGGGCGCTCCGGAGGATGTCCGGGGCGCGGTGACTCTGTTGTCGGAATCGATCACCGAGGTCGCGGTGACGCGGCTGCGGCACGCCGTCGCCGCGGCCTCCGGCGCGACCGGTCTCGCTGGTGACCCGCTGGAGGACTTCGTCTTGGCCGTGCACGAGCTGGTCACCAATGTCGTGCGCCACGGTGGCGGCAGCGGACGTCTCCGCCTGCTGCGCGACGCCGCAACCCTGTCCTGCCAGGTCATCGACCACGGTCCCGGAACAGAGGATGTTCCGATCGCGCTGCCGCGCCCCGGAACCCCGGGCCACCGGGGCTTGTGGCTGGCCCAGCAGCTCACTGACAGTCTGGTCATCGACAGCGGGCCGGACGGGACGACAGCTACCGTCACCGCCCGCCTCCCCGGCGTACAGTCGAGCGGGTGAGGTGCGGCGTGGAGCAGACGTGGCGGTCGGAGACGACGGTGCGCGACGGGACCGCCGTCGTGACGCTGTGCGGCGAACTCGACATCGCCGCAGCCAGCCCGCTGGACGACGTTCTGCAGGCCGCGACCGCCCGCGCACCGCGCGTCCAGGTCGACCTGGCGCGGGTCAGCTTCATCGACTCCACCGTGCTGAACACGTTCGTCAACGCCCACGGCCGTGCCACCGACAGGGGCGCCAGCCTCGCCCTGATCAATCCCACCGGCCATGTCCGGCGCGTGCTCTCGATGACCGGGATCCTGCCCTTGCTCGCCGAGCCCGGCTCCGACAGTTAGATCCGGCACACCGACTTCTCAGTGCGGATCCTGTGGCCACGCGGAGGACGGTAGGTACGCCGGGTTCGCCGTCGGCGGCGGAGGCGGCCATGACCTTGTTGAGCTGCACGCGGACGGCGGCAGCTTCGGCGGCCCGCCCGAGCACGGGGGTAGCCGGCGCCAGCCGGTCGTTTCCTCGGGGCCGATGGCGCGTTGACCAACTTGGGGGACCGTCCACCATGAGGAACTCCTGATGGTTCGTCCGATGACCCCGATGCCGGCCGTCGCGTCACCGCCCCCCGTGTCGCGGCGCGCAGGGTTGGAGCAGTGAGACGCGTGGTGAG
>NZ_JAEVHJ010000010.1:0-65070 GCF_016802855.1 Micromonospora sp. ATA51
GGCCGCCGTCCCCGGCCCCGACCGCCCCGGCCGCCCCGCCCGCCGTGACCGTGCGTCCCGGGGGGAACGGCGGGCCGGGCGGGAACGGGGGGAAGCCGAAGCCGCGCATCCGGGCCTCGTGCATCGCGTGCATCCGTCCGTGGAATCCCATCGGACTCTCCTATCGTCGTAGTGTCGCTGATGCATCGACGATATATCGGCAACGCATCGGCGACAAGGCAAATTCGGGGCAGGACCGCAAACCGTACGTACGTCTTGCTAAGCTGCCGGCGTGCGCCTGCTTCCCGAACCGGGCCCGGCCCGGACCCTCGCCCTCTCCACCCTGGTCAACACCGTCGGCCGGGGCACCTGGCTGACCGTCAGCGCACTCTTCCTGACCCGTTCGGTCGGCCTGACCGTGGCCCAGGTCGGCGTCGGCCTCACCATCACCGCGCTGGTCAGCCTGGTGGCCAGCACCCCGATGGGCTATCTCGCCGACCGGTACGGCCCGCGCGGCATCCAGCTCGCCGCGCTGCTCGCCTCCGGCGCCTTCACCGCCGCCCTGGTCGCCGTCCGGTCCTTCCCGGCCTTCCTCGTCGTCGGCATGCTGATGGCGGTCGCCGACGCGGCCAGCCGGGGCGCGCGGGGCGCGCTGATCGCCGGGGCCGTCCCCGCCGACCAGCGGGTGCGTACCCGGGCCTGGCTGCGGGCCGTCACCAACGTCGGGATCTCGGTCGGCGCCGTGGTCGCCGGCTTCGGTCTCGCCGCGGACAGCCGGGCCGGGTACGTGACCCTGATCCTGCTCGACTGCCTGACGTACCTGCTCGCGGCGGCGATCCTGCTCCGGCTGCCGGCTGTACCGCCGGTCCCCGCGCCCACGCACGGGCCGCGGCTGATCGCCCTGCGCGACCGTCCCTTCCTGGCCTTCACCGTCCTCGACGGGCTGCTCTCGATGCACTTCGGGCTGATCAACATCGCCCTGCCGCTCTGGATCGCCGACCACACCGCCGCCCCGGACTGGCTCGTCTCGGGCTGCATGCTGGTCAACACCGTCATCGTGGTGCTCTTCCAGGTCCGCGCCTCGCGCGGCACCGAGGACCTGCGGCGGCGGCCCGGGCCGCCCGCCGGGCCGGCGCGGTCATCGCGGTCGCCTGCGGGCTCTTCGCCGCCAGTGGGGGCGTGTCGGCCGCGGCCGCGGTGGCGCTGCTGCTGGCAGGGGCATTCGTGCACGTCATCGGCGAGCTGTGGCACGCGGCGGCGGGCTGGGGGATCTCCTTCGGCCTGGCCCCGGCCCACGCGCAGGGGCAGTACCAGGGCGCGTACGGGATGGGCATGCAGCTCGGCGGGATGGTCGCGCCGGTGGTGGTCACCACCCTGGCGGTCGGCTGGGGAGTGCCGGGATGGCTGTTGCTGGGCGCGCTGTTCCTCCTGCTCGGGCTGCTGGTGCCGCCCGTCGTGGGGTGGGCGCGGCGGTCCCGCCCGGCCGAGCCGGCGCCCGCGCCGGTCCCGGTTGGCTGAGCGGGTCCTCAGGTCGACCCGCGCGCCACCGGGCCGATCTGGCAGGCTGGTAACCGTGCTGACGGTGCCGGTACGTCAACTGGGGGAATCGGAGCGCCGCGCGGTCGAGCGGCTGCTCGACCTCGATCCGTTCGCGGGCGCGCAGGTGGCCGAGCGGGTCGCCGCCCGCGGGCTGGCCTGGTGGCGGGCCGACGGCCGGATCCTCGGCTACGGGGCCCGGCGCAACCTGGAGTCGATCTGCTGGCTGGGCGGCAACCTGACCCCGGTGCTCGCCACCGAGTCGGCGGTCGCGGCCTTCGCCGAGCAGCTCGGCACCGAGGAGCGGCTCTGCTCGTCGATCGTCGGGCGGGCGGACGCGGTGCTCGGCCTCTGGGACCGCCTCTCCGGGCAGTGGGGGCCGGCCCGGGACGTACGCCCCAACCAGCCGCTGCTGGCCACGGACGCGCTGCCCGCGGTGGCGGGCGACCCGGAGGTGCGGCGGGTGCGCGGGGGCGAGATCGACCGGCTCTTCCCGGCGGCGGTGGCCATGTACACCGAGGAGGTCGGGGTCTCGCCGCTGGCCGAGGACGGCGGGCGCGGCTACCGGCGGCGGGTGGCCGACCTGGTCCGCGCGGGCCGCGCCTACGCCCGGTTCGTCGACGGCAAGGTGGTCTTCAAGGCCGAGCTGGCCGTGGTGACCCGGCGGACCGCCCAGGTCCAGGGGGTCTGGGTCGCGCCGGAGTGGCGGGGTCGGGGGATCGCCACCGCGGCGATGGCGGCGGTGGTCCGGGACGCGTTGATCCGGGTTGCGCCGACGGTCAGCCTCTACGTCAACGACTTCAACCTGCCCGCCCGCCGGGTCTACGAGCGCTGCGGCTTCCGGCCGGTCGGCACGCTCGCCACCGTGCTCTTCTGAGCGGCGCCCGGCCGGGCGTGGCCGGGATCACGTCCCGCTGACTGGCCTCGAACCGGACGTTCGAGGCTATGCTGACCGTGTTTTTATACTGACTAGTCAGTTCAACGAAGTCGGGATGGGACGATGAAGATCGTCGAGGCCAGCGGGCTGGGGCTGCGGACCCGCCGAGGCTGGATGTACCGGGACGTCGACCTCACCGCCGAATCCGGTGAGCTGCACGCGGTGACCGGGCCGCCCGGCAGCGGGCGTACCTCCCTGCTGCTCGCCCTGGCCGGCCGCTTCCCGCACACCCACGGCGAGCTGCGCCGGCGCGGACCGGCCGCGCTCGGCCAGGTCGCCGGGGTGCACGAACCCGACCCGACGCTGACCGTGGCCGAGCACATCCAGGAGCGGCTGCTGCTGCTCGGGCCGGTGCCGCGCCGCCGCCGGCAGCTCGTGCCGGTCGCCGCCGTCCGGGCCCGCCGGGCGTACCGGCGGGACGCCTTCGCCGCCGCCATCGCCGGCGCGGGCTTCACCGACACCCCGCTCGACCCCGACCGGTACGGCCGCGACCTCACCCCCGTCGAGCGTCAGGTGCTCGGCCTGGTGCTGGCCAGCCTGAGCGGCCCCAACCTGATCGTCGCCGACGACGTGGACGCCGGATCCGACGCCCCCGAGCGGCAGGCGGTCTGGGCCGCCCTGTCCCGCCTCGCCGAGCAGGGGTACGCCGTCGTCGCCAGCGCCCGCGCCGTCGAGCCCGGCACCGCCGCGATCACCCACCGGATCGGCGACCCGACCCTGCCCGCCCGCACCGAGTTGTCCCTGCCCCCGGCCCCCTCGTCGCTCCCCGGGCGGCCCAGGACCAGACCCCCGAGGTGACCGCATGAGTGTCGTTCGTCTCGCGCTCTTCGAGCTGCGCCGGATGACCCGGGGCCGGCTGCCGCGCGCCGCGCTCGCCGTCCTCACCGTCATCCCGCTGCTCTACGGCGCCCTCTACCTCTACGCCTTCTGGGACCCGTACGGGAACCTGGACCGCATCCCGGTCGCCCTGGTCAACGCCGACCGGCCGGCCAAGGCCGGCGACGGCACCGAGGTGCACGCCGGCCGGGACCTGACCGACGAACTGCTCGACCGCAAGGTCTTCGGCTGGACCGTCACCGACTCCGACGACGCCGCCGCCGGCCTGCGCAGCGGCCGCTACCACCTGGTCTTCGCCATCCCGGCGGACTTCTCCGCCACCCTGGCGGCCAGCCCAGAGCCGGACCGGCCGGCCCGCCGGGGCGAGCTGAAGGTGGTCAACGACGACGCCACCAACTACCTGTCCGGGCTGCTCGCCCGCTCCGCGTTCAGCGAGATCCGGGCCGCCGCCGCGGAGAGCACCGCCGCCTCGTACTTCGACAAGATGCTGATCGGGTTCACCGACGCCAAGGCGGAGACCGGCCGCGCCGCCGACGGCGCCGGGAAGATCCACGACGGGCTCGGCGCCTCCGAGGACGGCGCCGGGAAGATCGCCGACGGGCTGGGCACTGCCGAAGACGGCGCCGGGCAGCTCGCGAGCGGGCTCGACAGGTCCGTGCAGGGCGCGGACAAGCTGGCCAGCGGCCTCGACCAGCTCTACACCGGCGCGGCGCAGATCGCCGACGGCACCAACCGCGCGGCGACCGAGACCCGCGCGGCCGCCGCCCGGGTGGACGCGGCCGCCGACAAGTACGAGCCGCTGCTGCGCAAGAACGCCGCGAACATCCAGCGCGCCGCCACCGGAGTCGCCGAGGGCGCGCAGGCGCTCGCCGACGGCATCGACGCCCTGCCGGCGAAAGCGGACCAGGTGGTGACCCGGGCGGAGCAGGTCCGCGACCGGCTGGACGCGCTGGTCCAGGCCCACCCCGAGCTGGCCGACGATCCGAACCTCGTCGCCGCCCGGCAGGCCGCCGACAAGGCCGTCACCGCCGCCAAGGCGATGGCCGCCGCCCTCGACAAGACCGACCTGGCGGCGCTGCGGAAGCAGATGACCGAGGTCGCCGCCACCGCCCGCGAGGTCGCCGCCGCCGCGCCGCACCTCGCCGACGACGTGGCCGCCGCCCGCGCCAAGGTCGACCAGCTCGCCGACGGGCTCACCACCCTCGCCGACGGCAGCGCCAAGCTGCGCGACGGACTGGGCGGGGCGGCGAACGGCGCGGACCAGCTCCGCGGCGGGCTGTACCGGCTCGCCACCGGCGCCGCCAGCTCGACGGCGGGCTGGCCCAGCTCAGCAGCGGCAGCGACCGGCTCGCGGACGGGCTGACCAAGCTGGAGGGCGGCGCCGGTGACCTCGCCGACGGGCTGGCCGCCGGGGAGAAGAAGCTGCCCGGGTACCACGACGCGGACAGCCGCTCCGACGTGCTCGGCGACCCGGTCGGGCTGATCCGGAAGTCGCACAATCCGGCCGGCTCGTACGGCGTGGGCTTCGCCCCGTACTTCCTCGCCCTGGCGCTCTGGGTCGGCGCGATGATCACGTACATGCTGCTCCGGCCCGTCAACCGGCGGCACGTGATGTCCGGCGCGCCAGGCTGGCGGGTCGCGCTCGCCGGCTGGCTGCCCGCCGCGGCGGTCGGGCTGGCCCAGGCCGGGGTGCTCTTCGCCGTGGTCACCCTGGTGCTCGGCCTCGACCCGGTGCACGGGGCGGCCACCCTCGGCCTGCTGGCGCTGACCTCACTCGCCTTCACCGCGATCATGCAGCTGCTCGGCGCGGCGCTCGGCCCGGCCGGCCGGCTCGCCGCGCTGGCCCTGCTGATGCTCCAGCTCACCTCGTCCGGCGGCACCTACCCGGTGCAGACCTCGCCCGGGTTCTTCCAGGCGATCCACCCCTGGCTGCCGATGACCTACGTGGTGGCCGGGCTCCGGCACACCATCAACGGCGGGCCCGCCGGGCCGGTGCTCACCGGGGCGGCCGTGCTCGTCGCGTTCGGGGTGGGCGCCCTCGCGCTCACCGTCGGCGCGACGCGCCGGTCCCGCCGGCTCACCCCGGCCAAGCTGCACCCCGAACTGACCATGTGAGGATGCTGATGGGCCGGACGGCGGTGACCCGGGGCTCCGGCACGGGCCGGCCCACCGGCGCGGGCCGGGGTGGTCGACGGGGAGGGCGAGTGGCGGACGGACGGTCGCGGCGGCGGGAGGACACCCGTCAGCGCCTCTTCGTGGCGGCGGTGGAGCTCATCGCCGAGCAGGGCTTCTCGGCCACCACCGTGGACGACATCGCGGCCCGGGCGGGGTGGCGAAGGGGACCGTCTACTACAACTTCGAGTCCAAGACGGTGCTCTTCGAGGAGCTGCTGCGGCACGGCATCGGGCTGCTCACCGCCGAATTCCGGGCGGCGGTCGCCGGGCTGCCGCCCCGCGAGGCGCTCGCCGCCCTGGTCCGTGCCGAGCTGGAGTACATCCGCCGGTACCGGGCGTTCGCCCAGCTCCTGCTCTCGGAGATGTGGCGGACCAACCGGGAGTGGCAGCAGACCCTGCGGCTGCTGCGCGGCGAGGCCATCGAGGTGATCGCCGAGACCGTCCGGGCCGGGGTGGCCAGCGGCGACCTCCCCGCCGACCTGGACGTACGCATGGCCAGCTCGGCGCTGTTCGGCGTCGGGCTGGTGGTGGCCGTGGACTGGCTGGTGTTCCAGCCGGAACGGCCGATCGAGGAGGTGCAGGAGGCGCTGCTCGGCATCGTCCGCCGGGTCGCCCAGACCTGAGCCGGGGACGTCTGCCGCCGGCGTAAATGCGTTGAGCGGTCGCGGCCGGACGACGAGGCTGGGGTCACCGCCCCGCCCACCCGAGTCCGGAGGACCGTCCCATGCGCCTGCTCCGTGATCTCTGGGCCACCGCACCGCACCGAATGGCGGTCGTCGTCCTGCTGATCCTGCTCGGCGCCGGCGGCCAGGCCGCCGCCTCGGCGCTGGCCGGGCCGGTGCTGGTGCACCGCTCGGCCGGCTGGTTCGCGGCCCTGGCCGTGGCGCTGGTCGCCACCGTGCTCACCGACCTCGCCATCGGACTGCTGATGGCCGGGCTGACCGCCGACTGGTCCGCCGACGTCCGCCGCCGGCTCTGCCGGGTGGCGCTCGGGCAGGACCTGCCGACCCTGGAGGCCACCCCCGTCGGCGAGCTGCTCGACCGGATCGACAACGACGTCTACCAGGTCGCCGCCGAGATGCGGAACACCGGCGTCCGGCTCGTCCAGGGCCTCGCCGTGTGCCTGCTCGCCACCGCGAGCGCGCTGATCGTCTGGTGGCCGGCGGGCGTCGGGATGGTCGTGCTGACCGCCCTGCTCGGCGTGCTGCTGCGCCGCCCCACCGGGCGGATCGCCCCGGCCCGGATGGCCGAGGAGGAGGCCTGGTCGGACCTCGCCGCGGTGATGGAGGAGGCGGTGCACGGCCAGGACGACGTCCGGACCAGCCTGGCCCGCCCGTACGTGCTGCGCCTCTACGCCCGGCGGGCCGCCGAGGTGATCGCCCGGGGCGGCCGGGTGTTCCGGCTGTCCGCCCGGGTCACCGCCCTCGCCGCCGGCGCCGTCCGGATCGGCATCGCCGCGGTGGTCCTCTCCGGCGCCTGGGCGCTGGCCACCGAGCGGATCGACGGCGCCCGGCTCACCGCGATCTGGCTGCTCGCCCTCGCGTTCGGCGCGACCGTCGAGCACATCGCCCGCTGGGTGCCGCACCTCCAGCAGGCGCTCGGCGCCTGGGCCCGGGTGCAACTGCTCGCCGGCGCACGGCAGGAACCCGTCGGCGGGACCACCCCGGCCGACGGTGACCTGACCGTGCGCGGGCTCACCTTCCGCTACCCGTCCGGCGGGGACGAGCGGGGGCCGGCGCTGCGCGACATCCGGCTCACCTTCGCCCGCGGCCGGTCGTACGCCCTGGTCGGGCGGACCGGATCGGGCAAGTCCACGCTGGCCAAGGTGCTCACCCGGGCGGTGGACGTGCCGCGCGGCACGGTCTTCCTCGGCGACACCGACCTGGTGGACCTGGACGTCGAGGCGCTGCGCCGGTGGATCGCGGTTGTGCCCCAGCGCACCGAGATCCTGGCCGGCACCCTCGCCGAGAACGTCGCCCTCTTCGACCCCGACCTGCTCGACGACGCCGCCCGGGCGCTGGCGGAGCTGGGGCTGGCCGGCTGGATCGCCGAACTCCCCGACGGCGTGGACACGAAGCTCGGCGAGGGCGGGCACGTGCTCTCCGCCGGGCAGGAGCAGCTCGTGGCGTTCGCCCGGATCCTGGTCCGCGACCCGCACGTGGTGATCCTCGACGAGGCCACCGCCCGGCTCGACCCGGTCACCGAGACCCGGGTCCGGCAGGCCACCGAACGGCTGCTCGCCGACCGGATCGGCATCCTCATCGCGCATCGGCTCTCCTCGGTGCGCCGCTGCGACGAGGTGGTGGTGATGGCCGACGGCGCGGTGCTGGAGGCGGGCCCGCTGCGCGAGTCGGAACGCTTTGCCGAGCTGCTGGCGACCAGCCACGCCAGCGCGTACGCCGCGACCGGGGTCGGGCGCGGCGGGGTGGACCTGCTGCCCGGGCCCGACGAGCCGTGGGACGACGGCGAGCCGGCGGCCGCGCCGGTCGAGGCCGTCCGGCCGGCCCAGGTGGTCGTACCGAGGAGGGACCCGCCGCCGCTGCCCCCGGCGCCGCCCGCGCGGACCATGCGGGAGATCCTGCGGCTGGGCACCAACGACCCGCGGTACGGCCTGGTCTCCGTCAGCCTGTTCGTGGTGATGACCCTGCTCGGCCTGGACGGTTCGGTGCTGCCGTGGCTCTGGGCGGACGTGGTCGGCGGCGGCGACCCCTGGCTGCCGGCGCTGGGCATCGTGGCCGCGCTGCTGGTCGTCCTGCCGCTGCCGTACCTGACCAACCTGTGGTTCCCGCAGTGGTGGATCCGGCAGTTGCTGCGGATCAGCCTGCGGCTGGTGCACGGGCAGACGGGGGCGCGCCGGGTCAGCGGGCACACCCCGGCCGAGGTGGTCGCCCAGGGCGGCGACACCGACCGGGTGGTGCAGCTCGCCGACAACCTGATGGACCAGTTCATCTCGGTGGCGATCGTGGTGACCATGACCGTGGTGACCGGCAGCCTCGTGCCCGCGCTCTTCTTCGTCGGGACGATGGTGGTCTCCGGGCTGGCGGCGACGCTGTTCGGGCCGCGGCTGGAACGCACCGCCGGGGGCACCGTGAAGGCCCGGGCTGCGTTCGCGACCGCCCTGGTCTCCTCGCTGTCCGCGGCCCGTACGGTGAAGCTCGCCGGCGCCACCCGCCCGGTGCTGGACCACCTCGCGACGCTGGACACGGTCCGCAGCGACCGGCAGCGCCGGGAGATCTCCATGCAGGTGTGGGCGCGGTCCACCCCGTCGGTGGTCAGCGGCCTGCTGCCGATCGGCGCCTGGGCGCTCTACCTGGCCGGCGGGCTCTCCGCCGGCGCGACCCTGGTGGCGGTCTCCACCCTTGGGGCGGCCCGCTGGTTCGCCTGGACCACCGCGTCGCTGGTCTCGCACTACCCGTCGGCGCGGGTGTGGACCCGCCGGACCGTGGCGATGGCCGGAATCGGGGAGTACTCCGCGGCGGTGCCGGGGGTCGACCTCGCCGCGGGCACCGCGCCCGCGCCCGAGCCGCCGCCGCGGCACCCGCTGCGCCGGCTCGACCTCACCGGCTTCGGGGCGCTGCACTCCGACGGCACCCTCGCCGTCCGGGACGTCGACCTGACCGTCGAACGGGGGCAGCTGGTGCTGGTGGTGGGCCCGGTCGGCTCCGGCAAGTCCTCGCTGCTGCGGGCCCTCGCCGGCATCGTGCACCACACCGGCACGCTGCGCTGGAATGGCGATCCGGTCACCGAGCCGGAGCTGTTCCTCCGCCCGGGCCAGGTCGGGTACGTCAGTCAGCTGCCCCGGGTGCTCTCCGGCACGGTGGCCGACAACATCGCCCTGGGCCACGACGTGGACGCCGCCGACGCGGTGTCGACGGCGCAGCTGGCGCACGACCTGGCCGCGGCCGGTGGCGGGCTCGGGCTGCTGATCGGGCACAAGGGCACCCGGCTGTCCGGCGGTCAGCTCCAGCGGCTGGCGCTGGCCCGGGCGCTCGCGCCGCGTACCGAGCTGCTGATCGCCGACGACGTGTCGTCCGCGCTGGACGTCACCACCGAGCTGGCGCTCTGGGCGGCGCTGCGCGACCGCGGGGTGACCGTGGTCGGCTCGACGTCCAAGCGGGCCGCCCTGGTCCGCGCCGACCACGTCGTGGTCCTGATCGACGGCGGGGTCGCCGCCCAGGGCCCCTGGCGGAACCTGGAACCCCACTGGTCCCACCTGGCCGGCTGACCGGCTGGCCGGCATCGTCGATCATGAGGTTAGCGGGGACGCCTGCCCGCTTTGTCCCCGCCAACCTCATGATCAACAGCGATCGGGGGGTCAGAAGGCGCGGGTGTACTGGTTCGGCCAGTGGGGTTCGGCGGTGAGCTTGGCGGCGGCGCGGCGGGGCCAGTAGGGGTCGCGGAGGAGTTCGCGGCCCAGGAGGACCAGGTCGGCCTCGCCGGCGGCGACGATCTGCTCGGCCTGCTCCGGCTCGACGATCAGGCCGACCGCGCCGGTGAGCACGCCCGCGTCGCGGCGGATCCGGGCGGCGAGCGGCACCTGGTAGCCGGGGCCGACCGGGATGCTCGCGCTGGCCGAGGCGCCGCCGGAGGAGGCGTCCACCAGGTCCACCCCGGCGGCGGCCAGCTCGCCGGCGAGCACGACGCTGTCCTCGACGGTCCAGCCGCCGGAGACCCAGTCGGTGGCCGAGATCCGGGTCAGCACCGGCACCGACTCGCCGACCGCGGCGCGTACCGCCCGGGCCACCTCCAGGGTGAGCCGCATCCGAGCGGTGCGGTCCCCGCCGTAGCCGTCCGTACGGTGGTTGGTCAGCGGGGAGAGGAACTCGTGCAGCAGGTAGCCGTGCGCGGCGTGGATCTCCACCGCGGCGAAGCCGGCGTCCAGCGCCCGGCCGGCGGCGGTGGCGAACGCGGCCACCACGCCGGCGATCCCGGCCTCGTCCAGGGCGGTCGGCCACCGGTAGTCGGGCAGGAACGGCTCGGTGCCCGGGCCGACCGGGGTCCAGCCGCCCTCGGCGTCCGGCACGCCGCCGCGCCGCTCGGCCCACGGCCGGTACGTGGCGGCCTTGAACCCGGCGTGCGCGAGCTGCACGGCCGGCACCGCGCCCTGCGCGGCGACGAACGCGGTGATCGGGCGCCAGGCGTCGACGTGCGCGTCGGACCAGAGGCCGACGTCCTGCGGGCTGATCCGGCCCTCGGGGACGACCGCGGTGGCCTCGGTGACGATCAGGCCGGCGCCGCCGACGGCCCGGGAGCCGAGGTGGACCCGGTGCCAGTCCGTCGGCAGTCCGTCCGGGCCGGCGCTGTACTGGCACATCGGGGCCATCGCGACCCGGTTGGGCAGGGTGACGCCGCGCAGGGCGAGCGGGGTGAACAGGGCACTCATGCGGTGATCCTCTCGAAGCACGAAAAAGGGAGGGCCCGGGGGCCCTCCCTTTTCAGGTTGCTCAGGCCGGGACGGGAGCCAGCCGGTCGGCGGGCCGCGTCTCGTCGGCGTCGACCAGCTCGCGCTTGCCGGCGGACTCGTACGCGGCCCGGTCGAGGGTGCCCTCGCGGGCGGCCACGATGGTCGGTACGAGCGCCTGACCGGCCACGTTGGTGGCGGTGCGGATCATGTCCAGGATCGGGTCGATCGCCAGCAGCAGACCGGCGCCGGCCAGCGGCAGGCCCAGCGTGCTCAGGGTCAGGGTGAGCATCACGATCGCGCCGGTCAGGCCGGCGGTGGCGGCCGAGCCGACCACCGAGACGAAGGCGATCAGCAGGTAGTCGGTCACGCCCAGGTCCACCCCGAAGACCTGCGCCACGAAGATCGCGGCCAGGGCCGGGTAGATCGCCGCGCAGCCGTCCATCTTCGTGGTGGCGCCGAACGGCACCGCGAAGGAGGCGTACTCGCGGGGTACGCCGAGCCGCTCGACGGAGCGCTGGGTCACCGGCATGGTGCCCACCGAGGAGCGGGAGACGAAGGCCAGCTCGATGGCCGGCCAGGCGCCGGCGAAGAAGCGCAGCGGGTTGAGCCGGCCGGCGACGACGAGCAGCACCGGGTAGACCACGAAGAGCACGATCGCGCAGCCGACGTAGACGGCGGTGGTGAACTTCGCGAGCGGGGCGACCAGGTCCCAGCCGTACGCGGCGACGGCGTGGCCGATCAGGCCGAGGGTGCCGATCGGGGCGAGCCGGATCACCCACCAGAGCGCCTTCTGCACGATGCTCAGCACGGAGCGGTTGAACTCGACGAACGGCTCGGCGGCCTGGCCGACCAGCAGCGCGGCGGCGCCGACCACCAGGGCGAGGAAGACGATCTGGAGCACGTTGCCCTCGACGAACGCGCCGACCGGGTTGGTGGGCACGATGCCGGTGAGGAAGTCGGTCCAGGAGCCGGTCTTCTTCGGTGCGGCGGCGCCGGCGACGTCCAGGGTGACCCCCTTGCCGGGGTCGGTGAGCAGGCCGAGGCCGATGCCGATGCTCACCGCGATCAGCGCGGTGATGCCGAACCAGAGCAGGGTCTTCAGCGCCAGCCGGGCGGCGTTGGCCACGCCGCGCAGGCTGACCACGCTGACCACGATGGCGGTGAAGACCAGCGGCGGGACGGCCAGCTTGAGCAGCTGGACGAAGAGGCCGCCGACGGTGTCGAGGGTGCCGGCCAGCCAGGTCAGGTCGTTGGCGCGGGCGAGGAAGCCCAGCGCCACGCCGAGCACGAGGCCGAGCAGGATCTGCACGGAAAAGGGGATCTTGCGCAAAGCGGAAGCCATGAGGATGCGTCCAAGGTCTGAAGGGTCGGTCGGGGGCAGCGTCAGGAACGAGGCTGCACCGGACAGACGCCGCTGGCCTGCAGTCGGAGGTCGACATACAGGCGCACGGTGAGGTGCCAGACGTTGGTCATCGCCTGCCGACGCTACTCCCAGCCGACATGCAGGTGGAAGGAGCGATCGCCGTGATGCTCCTTACGTCGGCGGTTCACGTCCGGGTGATCCGTTCGTCACGATCGTCGCCCGGCCAGGCCGAGTGCGCCGGCGGTGGCCAGTCCCCAGCCGACCGCCACCGTCAACAGCAGCCGTTCCAGCAGCCCGACCAGGCCGCCGCGCCCCACGGTCAGCATGATCAGGGCGATCGCCGCCGACAGCGGCAGGGCCAGCGCCGCACCGACGGCGGCGATCCGGCGCACCGCCGGCCCGGCGGCGGGGGAGCGGAGCAGGGCCAGCATCGCGAAGACCACCGAGGCCGTCGCCGCGATGCTCGCGCCGCCGTGCACCAGGTCGGCCACGGTGGGTCTCTCGAACGGCGGCAGCGGGCAGCCCGCGCTGCAGGTCACCGCGCCGGACAGCAGCGTGAGGACGCCGCCGGTCGCGAGCAGCGCCCCGGCCACCCGCAGCGCCGGGGGCAGCGCCACCGCGAGCAGCAGCAGCGCCCCGGCCAGGGCGAAGACCCCGATCCGGTACGCCGCGGCGTACCGGCTGTCGGTGACGCCGGCCTCGCTGACGTACCCCGTGGGGCCCGGACCGGGACCGGCGACCACGGCGACCGTCACCGCCACCGCGCCCGCCAGGGCGCAGCCGGCGGCGGCCGACGCGGCGACGACCCGGCCGAGGCGCGGGTCAGCCACGCCCGTGCGGCGTGGCCCAGCCGGAGAGGTTCGGGCCGAGCGGCACGATCCCGGTCGGATTGATCTCCCGGTGCGTGGCGTAGTAGTGGCGCTTGATGTGGTCGAAGTCGACCGTGTCCCCGAAGCCGGGCGTCTGGAACAGGTCCCGGGCGTACGCCCAGAGCACCGGCATCTCGGTCAGCTTCTGCCGGTTGCACTTGAAGTGCCCGTGGTACGCCACGTCGAAGCGGACCAGCGTGGTGAACAGCCGCACGTCCGCCTCGGTGATCGTGTCGCCCATCAGGTAGCGGCGGCCGGCCAGCCGCTCCGACAGCGCGTCCAGCCGGGCGAACAGCGCGCGGTACGCCTCGTCGTACGCCTCCTGGGAGGTGGCGAAGCCGCACCGGTAGACCCCGTTGTTGACGTCCCGGTGGATCTCCGCCATCAGCGCGTTCATCTCCGGGCGCAGCTCGACCGGGTACAGGTCCGGCGCGTCCGGCTTGTGGAACCGCCGCCATTCGGTGGAGAAGTCCAGGGTGAGCTGCGGGTAGTCATTGGTGACCACCCGCCCGGTGAGCGTGTCGACCAGCGCCGGCACGGTCACCCGGCCGGTGTAGTCCGGGTCGGTGGCCAGGTACGCCTCGGAGAGGTAGCCGATGCCGAGCACCGGGTCGAAGCCGTCCGGGTCCAGCGCGAACCGCCAGCCCCGCTCGTCCCGGATCGGGTCGACCGTGCCCAGCGAGATCACGTCGTCCAGGCCGAGCAGGCCGCGCACGATCCGGGCCCGGTGCGCCCACGGGCAGGCCCGGCACCAGATCAGCCGGTACCGGCCGGCCTCCGGCGGCCACCGGTCCTGGTCGTCCGGGCCGCCGCCGGGCGGGGACGTCGAGTGCGGGGTGACCCGACCGGTGAACCGGTTGGGCTGGCGGACGAACTCGCCGGTGCCGGTGGTCTCTGCGCTGAACTGGGCCCGGGTCATGCCGCCAACCTATCCGTTTCCGGCCTGGATATTCTGGCGGCCGGGCGTCCCCGTGACCCGGCGGACGCCGCCGCCTCCAGCCCCTTCCCACCCCCGAAGGACAGCGCCGATGACCGTGGCATACCTCGTGGCCGGAGTCCGCACCCCGATCGGCCGGTACGCCGGCGCCCTCGCCGGGGTACGCCCCGACGACCTCGCCGCGCACGTGATCCGCGAGCTGGTCGCCCGGCACCCGTCGGTGGACTGGGCCCGCACCGACGACGTGCTCCTCGGCTGCGCCAACCAGGCCGGCGAGGACAACCGCAACGTGGCCCGGATGGCGGCGCTGCTCGGCGGGCTGCCCGAGGAGGTTCCCGGCAGCACGGTCAACCGGCTCTGCGGCTCCGGCCTGGACGCCCTGGCCACCGCCGCCCGCTCCATCGTGGCCGGCGAGGCCGACCTGGTGATCGCCGGCGGGGTGGAGAGCATGAGCCGGGCCCCCTTCGTCATGCCGAAGGCGACCACGCCGTTCTCCCGCGCCGCCGAGGTGTACGACACCACCATCGGCTGGCGGCTGGTCAACCCGCTGATGAAGCAGCGGTGGGGGATCGACTCGATGCCGGAGACCGCGGAGAACGTCGCCGCCGAGCACGGCGTCGACCGGACCGCCCAGGACGAGTTCGCGTACCGCTCCCAGCAGCGGGCCGCCAAGGCGCAGGCCGACGGCCGGTTCGCCGAGGAGATCGTGCCGGTGACCGTGCCGGCCGGCCGCCGCGAGACCAAGCTGGTCGAGGTCGACGAGCACCCGCGGGAGACCTCGCTGGAGAAGCTCGCGGCGCTGCCCACCCCGTTCCGCGAGGGCGGCACGGTCACCGCCGGCAACTCCTCCGGGGTCAACGACGGCGCGGTCGCCCTGCTGGTCGCCTCCGAGGCCGCCATCACCCGGTACGGCCTCACCCCGCTCGCCCGGGTCAGCGGCGCGGCGGCGGCCGGCGTACCGCCGCGGATCATGGGGATGGGTCCGGTGCCGGCCACCCGCAAGCTGCTCGACCGCCTCGGTCTGGGGCTCGACGCCGTGGACGTGATCGAGCTGAACGAGGCGTTCGCCGCCCAGTCCGTCGCGGTGCTGCGGGAGCTGGGCCTGCCCGAGGACGCCGAGCACGTCAACCCGAACGGCGGTGCGATCGCCCTCGGTCACCCCCTCGGGGCCAGCGGCGCCCGGCTGGCGCTCACCGCCGCGCTGGAGCTGCGCCGCCGGGGCGCCCGGCGGGCCCTCGCGACCATGTGCGTCGGCGTGGGGCAGGGCATCTCCCTGCTGCTGGAGTCCGCCGCCTGACGACGGGCCGGTCCGTCGCCCCGGCCGGCGGCGGGCCGCCCGTGCCGAAAAGTCGATCTCCCGTCGCTTGGCGGACGCGCCTAGAGTGGTCAGCACCACACGATCCGCGGGTCGGCCGGTGTCGCTTCCGCGTGCCCCCGCGCGCCCGGACACCGCTGCCCACCCGCGCCGCGGCGACGAACTGGGGCGACGTGATGCAGATGCCGGACGGACTTCCCGCCGAGATCGACCTGACCCGGCCGAGCGCGGCCCGGGTGTACGACTACTTCCTCGGTGGCGCGCACAACTTCGAGATCGACCGGCAGCTAGCCGAGCAGATCGCGAGCATGACCCCGAACCTGGCCGCGACCATGCGCTCGGGCCGGGACTTCCTGCGCCGGGCCGTCCGCGTGCTGCTCGACGCCGGCATCGACCAGTTCCTCGACATCGGCTCCGGCATCCCGACCGTCGGCAACGTGCACGAGGTGGCCCAGGCGGCGAACCCGAAGGCCCGGATCGTCTACGTCGACATCGACCCGGTCGCCGTGGCGCACAGCCGGGAGCTGCTCGCCGGCAACGACCTCACCGCCGTCCTCCACGCCGACCTGCGCGAGCCGGAGCGGATCCTCGCCGAGGCCCGGGAGTCGGGCCTGATCGACTTCGACCGGCCGGTCGGCATCCTGCTCGCCGGGGTGGTCCACTTCGTCCCGAACGCCGACCGCCCCGGCGACCTCCTGGCCACCCTGCGGGCCGCCGCCGCGCCCGGCAGCTACCTGGTCGTCTCGCACTCCACCTTCGAGGACCAGCCGCAGGAGATGCTCGACGCGCAGCGACTGTCGGCGCGTACCGACACCGAGATCACGCTGCGGTCGCGCGCGGAGATCAGCTCCTTCTTCGGCGACTGGACGATCCTCGAACCGGGCGTGGTGCACATGCCGCTCTGGCGCCCGGACTCGCCGTCTGACGTGGACGAACACCCCGAGCGGTTCGGGGCCTTCGGCGGCGTCGCCCAGCACGACCAGCCCGCCGGCTGAGCCGACATGCAGGCCGCGCCGGTGTCCGGCGGGGAGGACTTCAGCCCGCCGGGCGCCCGGGCGTACGCCGCCGAGTGGGCTCGGGCGGTCCGCCGGCTCGGTTTCGTGCCGCTGAGCGCGGTCGAGACCGAGCGGCTGCTGCTCGTGCACACCGCACGGCTGGCCCAGGCCCTCCTCGCCCCGACGTTCTCCGCGCAGGCGGCGGAGCACGTCGGGCGGGCGCTGGTGGAGGCCCATCTCACCGAGCCCGGCGTGCTCGACTGGTCGGTACGCGCGCTCGGCGACCACTTCCTGGCCCGGGTGCTGCCCGGCCGGACGGAGTGGCCCGAGGCGCGGGAGCGGGTGACGGCGTCGCAGGGCGCGCTCTCCGCCGGCTTCGCCCGCGCGCTGCGCGACCGCACCTTCAGCCAGCAGGAGCGGATCGCCCGCTCGGCCTGGCAGGCCCGGGACGCGGTCGAGCAGGCGCTGCGGGACAGTGAGGCCCGGTTCCGGGCGGTGTTCACCGGCGCGGCGATCGGGATCGGCATCGCCGGCGTCGATGGCCGGGTCATCGAGGTCAACCAGTCCTTCGCCGACATGCTCGGCTACACGGTCGACGAGCTGCGCGCGATCAACGTCGCCTCGCTCTTCTACGCCGACGACGCGGCCGGCATGTGGGAGCTGTACCAGGAGCTGATCGAGGGTAAGCACGACAGCGTTCGGGTGGAGAAGCGCTACCTCCGCAAGGACGGCACGATCGTCTGGACCGACCTCGCCGTCTCGCTGATCCGGTACGACGACGGCCGGCCCCGGTTCACCGTCGCGATGATCGAGGACATCACCGAGCGGTACGAGCTCCAACAGCGGCTGCGCTTCCAGGCGCTGCACGACCCACTCACCGGTCTGCCCAACCGGACGCTGTTCTTCGAGACGCTGGGCCGGGTCTTCGAGAGCGCAGCCGAGGAGCAGCGGGTCGGCATCTGCTTCCTCGACCTGGACGGCTTCAAGGCGATCAACGACAGCCTCGGCCACGACCTCGGCGACCTGCTGCTGATCGTGATCAGCCGGCGGCTCGCCGACTGCGTCGCCGGCCGCGGCCACCTGGTCGCCCGGATGGGCGGCGACGAGTTCGTCATCCTGGTCGACTCCGGCGGCGGCCTCGACGACGCGGTGGAGGTGGCCGAGTTGGCGCTGGCCGCGGTCTCCGCCCCGGTGCACGTCGGCGACCAGCAGCTCGCCGTCTCGGCGAGCATCGGCATCGTGGAGTGCCCGGCCGCGGAGACCAGCGTCTCCGAGCTGATGAAGGCCGCCGACACCACCCTGTACTGGGCGAAGGCGGAGGGGCGGGGCCGGTGGGCGGTCTACGACCCGGAGCGCAGCGCCGCCGACATCGCCCGCTCGGCGCTGGCCGCCGGCCTGCCGGCCGCGCTGGACCGGGGCGAGTTCGTGCTGCACTACCAGCCCATCGTGTCGCTGCTGGACGGCACGATGCTCGCGGTGGAGGCGCTGGTCCGCTGGCAGCACCCGGAGCTGGGGTTGATCGGGCCGGACCGGTTCATCGGGCTGGCCGAGGAGACCGGGCTGATCGTCCGGCTCGGCGCCTGGGTGCTCCGGCAGGCGTGCCGGGACGCCGAGGGCTGGCGGCGGGCGTACCCGGACGCGGGGCTGGTGGTCAGCGTCAACCTGGCCGCCCGGCAGGCCGACGACCCGGCGATCGTGGACACGGTGGCCGAGGCGCTGACCAGGACCGGGCTCCCGGCGGAACTGCTGCAACTGGAGCTGACCGAGAGTGCGGTGATGGGCACCGCCGGGGAGCCGCTGCGGTCGCTGCACGAGCTGGCCGGGCTCGGCGTCCGGCTGGCCATCGACGACTTCGGCACCGGGTACTCGAACCTGGCGTACCTGCGCCGGTTGCCGATCCACTGCCTGAAGCTGGCCGGACCCTTCGTCGAGGGGATCCGGGCCGACGGGGCGGACGTCGCGGCCGACCACCGGGACGAGCGGATCGTCGACGCGTTGGTGCGGCTGGCGCACGCGCTGGAGCTCTGGGTCACCGCCGAGGCGGTGGAGACCGAGGTGCAGGCCGAGCGGCTGCGGGCGCTGCGCTGCGACACCGGGCAGGGACGCTGGTTCGGCGCACCCGTCCCGGCGGACCGGATCCGCGCCCGGCTCGCGGGAGAGGAGAGGCCGTGAGCGCGAGGAGTGAGCCGGTTTTGCGAGCCCCGCAGTCGCGAACTGAGGAGACGCCTTGAGTCTCACCGACACGCAGGCCGTGGTCTCGGTGGTGGCCGCGCTGGCCATCCTGGCCGGGCTGGCCGGGGTGGTGGTGCCCGGGCTGCCGGCGTTGCCGCTGTGCTGGGGCGGGGTGCTGGTCTGGGCGCTCTTCGGCGGTGCCGGCCCCGGCCGTTGGGCGGTGCTCGCCGCCGCCACGGTGGTCGCCGCCGGCGGCACGGTGGTGAAGTACCTCTGGCCCGGGCGGAACCTGAAGAGGACCGGCGTGCCCACGTCGTCCCTGCTGGCCGGGGGCCTGCTCGGGCTGGTCGGTTTCTTCGTGATCCCGGTGGTCGGCCTGGTGATCGGCTTCGTGGCCGGGGTGTGGGGCGCGGAACGGCTGCGGCTGGGCAGCAACCAGCTCGCCTGGCCGGCCACCGTGCAGGCGCTCAAGGCGGCCGGTCTGTCCATGCTGGTGGAGTTCCTCGCCGGCGTGGTGATCGCCGCCCTCTGGGTGGCCGGGCTGCTGCTCACCTGACCTCGGGAGGTAGCGGGTCGATGGCTTCGAGGTTCCGGATGGGCAGCCGCCTCCAGGAGCTCAGCGGCGAGACGACGCTCTGGATCGTCGCCGTGAATCTGGACGTCCTGTCGGGCTACACCCTCTGGGGTGGCGATGACCCAGATCGATTCCTGACGGTGGAGGATCGGCTGGTCCTGGCTCCAGACGTGGAAGCGCTGATCTCACACCTCCCCAGGTCCGGCCGTCACTCGTTCTCGGGCGACGCCCGCTACGGCAGATTCCGGCAGGAGGTGACCAGCGCTACTCGCCCGGGGCGGCGGATGGCGACGAGAGCGGGCGCTACGACTTCTCCGGAACTCTGGAGGCGCTCCGCGACCGCGACGTTCTCTACGCGCCACACTCCGGGATGGCGGCGGACTGCCTGGGAGCCGCGCTCGATCTCGGTCTCCAGTTCGGCGCCGAGTCGGTGGGCTACCAGCTGGCCCGGCACGGTCCACTGGATCGGCTGTACCGAGCGATATGGAAGGAGATCGACGAGTCGGAGCTCGACTACCTGGAGTGCGAGGCGGCGCTCGTCCGAGTGATCGAGTGGATGGAGGGCCTGGCGTGGGCCTGGCCTGCCCGCACCTGGACGTGATGGTGCGGCGGCGCGGGGTGCCCGGAAGGTACGACGGATCGCCGTACGAGTGAGAGAGAGGTCGGCACCCCGCGCCGTCGCGGACCGGGCGTTGCCGAGCGCCCGGCGGTAGGCCCGTCGCGATCGGGCCTGGTCACGGGGTCAAGGATGCGGCCGGGAGGGCCGGCCCGGCAACGGAATTAGCCGCCGCGGCGGTGAGATTCCCACGGCCGTCGTATTGACCCCCTTGATCGACGGGACCACACTTTGCCCACTCGTACCGGGGATCCACCTCGAGGAGGTGTGCAGTGGCCACGACGCCCGTGCCGACCGCCGAGCAACCGATGGACGACGACGCCCGACGGCTCGCCGAACTCGGCTACAAACAGGAGCTGCACCGCAAGTGGAGCGGCTTCTCCAACTTCGCCATCTCGTTCTCCATCATCTCGATCCTGGCCGGCTGCTTCACCACGTTCGGGCAGGCGTGGAACAACGGCGGGCCGGTCGCCATCTCCTGGGGCTGGCCGCTGATCTCGCTGTTCATCCTGATCATCGGCTTCTGCATGGCCGAGTTGGTGTCCGCGTATCCGACCGCGGGCGGGATCTACTGGTGGGCGGCGACGATGGGCCGCCCGGTGCACGGCTGGTTCACCGGCTGGCTCAACCTGATCGGGCTGGTCGCGGTCACCGCGTCGGTGGACTACGGCTGCGCCACGTTCCTCAACCTCACCCTCTCCGCGCTCTTCGACGGGTGGGCGGGGACGCTGCATCAGACGTTCGGGCTGTTCGTGGTGATCCTGGCCCTGCACGGGCTGATCAACATCTTCGGCCACCGCATCATCGACGTACTGCAGAACGTCTCGGTCTGGTGGCACGTGGCCGGCGCGGCCGCGGTGGTGGCCATCCTGCTCCTCGTCCCCGACGACCACCAGAGCTTCCGGTTCGTCTTCACCGAGCGGTTCAACAACTCCGGCTTCGGCGACGGCGACACCGGTGGGCTGACCTTCTGGTTCTACGTGCTGCCGCTGGGCTTCCTGCTCACCCAGTACACGATCACCGGCTTCGACGCCTGCGCGCACGTCTCCGAGGAGACCCGCGACGCCTCGCAGGCTGCCGCCAAGGGGCTCTGGCGGTCGATCTTCTACTCGGCGGTCGGCGGGTGGATCCTGCTGCTGGCCTTCCTCTTCGCCGCCACCGACGTGGACGCGATCAACTCCGCCGGCGGATTCTCCGGGGCCATCTTCGAGACCGCGCTGACCCCGTTCTTCTTCAAGGCGGTCATCATCATCTCCACCATCGGGCAGTTCTTCTGCGGGATGAGCTGCGTGACCTCGATGTCCCGGATGGCGTACGCGTTCAGCCGGGACCGCGCGGTGCCGGGTTGGCGGCTCTGGTCCCGAGTGGATCGCAACGGCACCCCGGTCAACGCGATCATCGCGGCGACCGTGGCCGGCCTGCTGCTCACCCTGCCCGCCCTGTACAAGAACTCGGCCGGCATCCCGGTGGCCTTCTACGCGGTGGTCTCGGTCGCGGTGATCGGGCTGTACCTGTCGTTCCTGATCCCGATCTTTCTGCGGCTGCGGATGGGGGACCGGTTCGTCCCCGGCCCGTGGACGCTCGGCCCGAAGTACAAGCTGCTCGGCTGGATCGCGGTGATCGAGATCGCGGTCATCTCGATCTACTTCGTGCTGCCGATCGTCCCCGCCGGGGTGCCGGGCAACGCGGACTTCAGCTGGTCGGCGGTGAACTACGCGCCCATCGCGGTGGGCGGGTTGCTGCTGCTGGTCGCCGTCTGGTGGTACGCCTCGGCCCGGAAGTGGTTCACCGGCCCCCGCCGTACCGTCGACCTCCCGGCACCGCGCCCGGCCCCCGACGCGCCCGGGCCGACGAGCCGGCCTGACGGACGCCGGACGCGCGGTTGCGTGGGGGCGTTATGCGCCCGGCACGGTTGCGGTACGCCGGTGGTGAAGCGGAGGACGTGGTCGTCGTCCGCCGCCGGCGTGCCGCGACCGTCGCGGTTCCCCGTTTGCGGTGGACCGGGTCGGGGGCATTGACGGTGATCCGGTTTGTCAGTAGACCTTGGTGATGGAGGCTCGCCCATGAGGAAAGCACCGCTCTCGCTGGAAGAACTGCGGGTCGCCATCCGGGGCGGCGAAATCGACACGGTGGTGCTGGCCCTGACCGACATGCAGGGCCGGTTGCAGGGCAAGCGGTTCCACGCCCCGTACTTCCTCGACGAGGTGGTCTCCCACGGCAGCGAGGGCTGCAACTACCTGCTCGCGGTGGACGTCGACATGAACACCGTCGACGGGTACGCGATGTCGTCCTGGGAGCGTGGCTACGGTGACTTGGCGATGAAGCCGGACCTCACCACCCTGCGCCGGGTGCCCTGGCAGCCGGGCACCGCCATGCTCCTGGCCGACCTCGAGTGGCTGGACCGCTCCGGCCCGGTGGTCGCCTCGCCCCGGCAGATCCTGCGCCGGCAGCTGGACCGGCTGGCCGCCCACGGGCTGACCGCGTACGCCGGCACCGAGCTGGAGTTCGTGCTCTTCCGCGACTCGTACGAGGAGGCGTGGCGGCGCGGCTACCGCGACCTCACCCCGGCCAACCAGTACAACGTGGACTACTCGCTGCTCGGCACCGCCCGGGTGGAGCCGCTGCTGCGGCGCATCCGCACCGAGATGGCCGGCGCCGGGCTGACCCCGGAGAGCGCCAAGGGCGAGTGCAACCTCGGCCAGCACGAGATCGCCTTCCGGTACGACGAGGCGGTGGCCTGCGCCGACCACCACGTCATCTACAAGAACGGGGCGAAGGAGATCGCCGCCCAGGAGGGCATGTCGATCACGTTCATGGCCAAGCCGAACGCCCGCGAGGGCAACTCCTGCCACATCCACTTCTCGTTACGGGACCGGGACGGCCGCTCGGCGATGCTGGGCGACGGGCCGGCGCACCTGAGCGTGACCGGGCAGCGGGTGCTCGCCGGGCTGCTCGACAGCATGCGGGAGCTGAGCCTCTTCTTCGCCCCGAACGTCAACTCGTACAAGCGCTACCAGCCCGGCTCGTTCGCCCCGACCGCGCTGCGCTGGGGCACCGACAACCGCACCTGCGCGCTGCGGCTGGTCGGGCACGGGCAGGGCATGCGGGTGGAGAACCGGGCGCCCGGCGCGGACGTCAACCCGTACCTGGCGATCGCCGCCCTGGTCGCCGGCGCGGTGCACGGCATCGAGCGGGAGCTGGAGTTGGGCGAGGAGTGCACCGGCAACGCCTACGACGACCCGGCCGCCGACCGCGTCCCCGCCTCCCTCCGCGACGCCCTCACCCTCTGGCAGTCCTCCACCATTGCGAAGGACGCCTTCGGCGCCGAGGTGGTCGCCCACTACGCCAACCACGCGAAGGTCGAGCTCGCCGCCTTCGACGCCGCCGTCACCGACTGGGAACTGACCCGTGGCTTCGAACGCCTCTGACGCCGCCCCCGACTTCCCCGCGATCTTGCACTTGGGGTCCTTGGTTTGTGGTGGTGAGCGGCATTTGTCGGGGCGGCAACTGCAAGATCGCGGGGGAGAGGGGATGGTGGGGGCGTGAGTGAGGTCAGGAACCCGGCGACGGGGGAGGTCTTGGCGAGCGTGGCGGGGACGTCGCTTGCCGAGACCGATGCGGCGATCTCGCGGGCTGCCGCCGCGTATGAGGGGTGGCGGCACGTCGGTCCGGGGGACCGGGCGCGGGTGTTGCGGCGGTTCGCCGCGGTGGTGGACGCGCACCTGGAGGAGTTGGCGCTGCTGGAGGTGCGCAACGCCGGGCACACCATCGGCAACGCGCGGTGGGAGGCGGGGAACGTCCGGGACGTGCTGGACTACTACGCGGGGGCGCCGGAGCGGCTGACCGGGCGGCAGATCCCGGTGCCCGGCGGGCTCGACGTCACCTTCCACGAGCCGCTCGGCGTGGTCGGGGTGATCGTGCCGTGGAACTTCCCGATGCCGATCGCCGGCTGGGGCTTCGCCCCGGCGCTCGCCGCCGGCAACACCGTCGTGCTCAAGCCCGCCGAGCTGACCCCGTTGACCGCGCTGCGCCTGGCCGAACTGGCCCTCGAGGCCGGCCTGCCGGAGGGCGTGTTCACCGTGCTGCCCGGCGCGGGAAGCGTGGTGGGGGAACGATTCGTCACCCACCCCGCCGTGCGCAAGGTCTGCTTCACCGGCTCCACGGAGGTCGGGACGCGGATCATGGCCGGCTGCGCCGAGCAGGTCAAACGGGTCACCCTGGAGCTGGGCGGCAAGTCCGCGAACCTGGTCTTCGCCGACGCCGACCTGGCCAGGGCGGCCGCCGCCGCGCCGTACGCGGTCTTCGACAACGCCGGCCAGGACTGCTGCGCCCGGTCGCGGATCCTGGTCCAGCGAACGGTGTACGACCGGTTCCTGGAACTGCTTGAACCGGCCGTGCGCGCCTTCCGGGTCGAGGACCCCTCCGCCGAGACCGCCGAGATGGGTCCGCTGATCTCCGCCGCCCACCGCGACCGGGTCGGCGGGTACGTCGACGGCGCGAAGGTGGCCTTCACCGGCTCGTGTCCCGACGGCCCCGGCTTCTGGTACGCCCCGACCGTGCTGCTCGCCGACTCGCCGGCCGACCGCCACTGGCGGGAGGAGGTCTTCGGCCCGGTGGTGTCGGTGCTCCCGTTCGACGACGAGGCCGACGCGATCCGGCTGGCCAACGACACCGAGTACGGGCTCTCCGGCTCGATCTGGACGCGGGACGTGGGCCGCGCCGTCCGGGTGGCGCGGGCGGTGGAGGCCGGCAACCTCAGCGTCAACTCGCACTCATCGGTGCGCTACTGGACCCCGTTCGGCGGGATGAAGCGCTCCGGCCTCGGCCGGGAACTGGGTCCGGACGCGCTGCACGCCTTCACCGACGTCAAGAACGTGTTCATCTCGACAGAGGAGTGATCGCAGTGCAGGGACGGCTACAGGACCGGGTCGCCGTGGTGACCGGGGCGGGCAGCGGGATCGGGTTGGCCACGGTGCGGCGGTTCGCCGCCGAGGGGGCCCGGGTGGTCTGCGTCGACATCGACCCGGAGGCGGGAAAGCGGGCCGCCGACGAGGTGGGTGGGGAGTTCGTGGCCTGCGACGTGGCCGACGAGGCGGCGGTGCGGGACCTCTTCGACGGGGTGGTGGCGCGACACGGCCGGGTCGACGTCGCGTTCAACAACGCCGGCATCTCCCCGCCCGACGACGACTCCATCCTGGAGACCGGGCTGGACGCCTGGGAGCGGGTGCTGCGGGTCAACACGACCAGCGTCTACCTCTGCTGCAAGCACGTCATCCCGCACATGCGCCGGCAGGGCAAGGGCTCGATCGTCAACACCGCCTCGTTCGTCGCGCTGATGGGGGCGGCCACCTCGCAGATCGCGTACACGGCGAGCAAGGGCGGGGTGCTGGCGATGACCCGGGAGCTGGGCGTGCAGTTCGCCCGGGAGGGCATCCGGGTCAACGCGCTCTGCCCCGGCCCGGTCGCCACCCCGCTGCTGCTGGAGCTGTTCGCCGCCGACCCGGAGCGGGCCGCCCGCCGGCTGGTGCACGTGCCGATGGGCCGGTTCGGTCAGCCGGAGGAGATCGCCGCCGCGGTGGCCTTCCTGGCCAGCGACGACTCGTCGTTCATGACCGCCGCGCAGTTCGTGGTGGACGGCGGGATCACCGGCGCGTACGTGACCCCGCTGTGAGCCGTCCGCTCATCGGGATCACCGCGTACGTCGAGCCGGCCGGCTGGGCGGTGTGGCGGGACGTGCCCGCGGCGCTGGTGCCGCAGGCGTACGTCCGGGCGGTCACCGCCTCCGGCGGCCGGGCCGTGCTGCTGCCCCCGGACGACCTCGACGCGGACGTGGTGGGGGTGCTCGACGGGCTGCTCCTCGCCGGTGGCGCCGACGTCGGCGCGGAGCGGTACGGCCGGCCGCCCGATACGCGTACCGAGAGCCGCCCCGACCGGGACGCGGGCGAGCTGGCCCTGCTCACCGCGGCGCTCGCCGCGGACCTGCCGGTGCTCGGCGTGTGCCGGGGGATGCAGCTCCTCGCGGTCGCCCACGGCGGGGCGCTGCACCAGCACCTGCCGGACGTGGTCGGTCACGACCGGCACCGGCCGGCGCCCGGGGTCTACGGCGCGCATCCGGTGCGGTTCGCCCCCGGCAGCCTGACCGGGTCGGTGCTGGCCGGGGTGGACCGGGTCAACTCCTACCACCACCAGGGGGTGCCGACCCGGGTGACCTGGTGGTCACCGGGTGGGCCGACGACGGGGTGGTGGAGGCGCTGGAGGATCCGCGGCGGCGTTTCCTGCTGGGCGTGCAGTGGCATCCGGAGAACGATCCGGACCCGCGCCCGGTGGCCGCCCTGGTCCGGGCCGCCCACCACTGAGCAGCCGAACGTGTTGCCCGGATCACACCGTCGGTGGTCGCGTCAGGATGAGGCTCGGGTAACCAGCGACCGTCGGCCGCAATGCGTTACGTTGCTCCTCCACCGGGGTAATAGGCGGGGACGGTCGGCGAGATCTCGCCGACCGTCGCGGACGTTGGCCTGAGCGGGAGGCTGCATGAGCTCGGCCCAGGGGGGCGAGGGCGGGCGAGGCTCGTTCTCGGGGACCGGCGAGGCGGAGTTGCCACCACTGTTGACCGCGGCCTTCGCCGCCGGCGGCGAGATGGGTCAGCGGCTGCACGCCTTCGACTGGTCCACCACTCCGCTGGGCGCGCCGGAGGCCTGGCCCCCGGCCCTCTGCCACGCCGTCAGCATGATGCTCTCCTCCCGGGCCCAGATCGTGATGTTCTGGGGCGAGGACCACCGCGCCTTCTACAACGACGCCTACCGGCCGACCATCGGGGCGAAGCATCCGGCGGTGATCGGGCAGCCGGCCCGGGTCCACTGGGTGGAGACCTGGGAGGTGCTCGGGCCGCTGCTGGAGGGGGTACGGCGCACCGGCGAGCCGTACCGGGGCGAGAACCACCCCTTCGTCATCGACCGGCACGGCTTCCTCGAGGACGTCTACCTCGACGTCTCCTACGATCCGATCCGGGACGCCGACGGCACGGTCAAGGGCGTGTTCTGCTTCGTCAACGAGACCACCGGCCGGGTGGTCGGCGAGCGCCGGCTGCGGGCCCTGGCCGAGCTGGGCTCCCGACTCGCCGACGTGCAGAGCATGCGGGAACTCGGCCGGGTCGCGGCCCGGGTCCTCGACGGATACCGGACGGACCTGCCGTTCAGCCTGCTCTGGCTGTACGACGCCGCGGGCAGCCCGGTGCTGACCGGCTGCGCCGGCGTCGACCCCGGCCGGGTCTCGGGGGGCCGCCGGAGCCGCCGGCGGCCGCCGCGGACGCCTCGGGGAAGGCCCGACCGGTGCCGGTGGGCGACCTGCTCGACGGGCTGCCGCCGGACGCCGCCGAGCACGCCCTGGTGTTGCCGATCACCGCGACCAACGAGCCGGCCGGCGTGCTGGTGCTCGGGCTCGCCCGCCGGCTTCCGCTCACCGACGACTACCTCGACTTCACCGACCTGGTGGGGGCGCAGATCTCCCGCGCAGTCGGCAAGCAGCGGGCGTACGAGCAGGAACGCGCGCGGGCCGCGGAGCTGGCCGCGCTGGACCGCGCCAAGACCAACTTCTTCACCAACGTCAGCCACGAGTTCCGCACCCCGCTGACGCTGGTCCTGGGGCCGCTGGAGGACCTGCTCGCCGAGCCCGGCCTGCCCGCCGAGTACACCGAGCGGCTGACCATGATGCACCGCAACGCGCTGCGGCTGCTCAAGCTGGTCAACACCGTGCTGGACTTCTCCCGGCTGGAGTCCGGCGGCTGGCCGCCCGGTACCAGCCCACCGACCTCGCCGACTACACCTCCCGGCTGGCCAGCACCTTCCGCTCGGCGATCGAGCGGACCGGGCTGCGCCCGGTGGTGGACTGCCCGCCCCTGCCCGCGCCGGTCCACGTCGACCGGGACATGTGGGAGAAGATCGTCCTCAACCTGGTCTCGAACGCCGTCAAGTTCACCTTCGACGGTGAGATCCAGGTCCGGGTACGCGCGGTCGACGGAGCCGCCCGGGTGGAGGTCGTCGACACCGGCGTCGGCATCGCGCCGGAGGAGCTGCCGCACGTCTTCGAGCGGTTCCACCGGGTGCCGGGCGTCCGGTCGCGCACCCACGAGGGCACCGGGATCGGGCTGGCGCTGGTCCGCGAACTGGTCGAGATGCACGGCGGCACGGTCGAGGTGCGCAGCCGGGTCGACGAGGGGACCACCTTCGCCGTGACCGTCCCGTTCGGGCACGGGCACCTGCCCGCCGACCGGGTGGTCACCCTCGCCCCGGTGCCGCTGACCGAGCCGGAGCAGGCCCGGCTCTACGTCGCCGAGACCGTGCTCTGGACCGACCCGGTCGGGCCGCCCGCCGAGCTGCCGCAACGGGTCGACGCGCCCGCCGGCGGCGGGCGGATCCTGGTCGCCGACGACAACGCGGACCTGCGCGAACACGTCACCCGGCTGCTCGCCCAGGCCTACGAGGTGGTGGCCGTGCCGGACGGCGTGGAGGCGCTCCGGCTGGCCGTCGACGCCCCGTTCGACCTGGTGCTGACCGACGTGATGATGCCGCGGCTGGACGGCTTCGGGCTGGTCACCGCGCTGCGCGCGAACCCGGTCACCCGGCACGTGCCGATCGTGCTGCTGTCCGCCCGGGCCGGCTCGGCCGAGGCGGTCGCCGGGCTCTCGGTCGGCGCCGACGACTACCTGACCAAGCCCTTCTCCAGCGAGGAGCTGATCGCCCGGGTCCGGGCCAACGTCGAACTCGGCCAGCTGCGCGGCCAGATCATCCGGCGGCTGCACGCGCTGGCCGACGCGGCCGTGGCGATCAACACGGCCCGCTCCACGGCCGACGTGGTGCAGGTCGCCGCCCAGCACGCGCTCAGCCTGGCCGAGGCGGCCCGGGTCGTGGTCACCACCACCGGGGCCCGCTACGAGGCGGACGGCGGCGGCGAGGCGGGCACCGAGCCGACGGTGGTGCTGCCGCTCACCGGCACCACCGGCGAGCAACTCGGCGAGCTGCGGGTCTGGCGCCGCGACGGGGACGGCACCGAGCAGGCCGCGCTGACCCAGCTGGCCCGGCTGGTCGGCGTACGGCTGGAGAACGCCCAGCTCTACGAGGCCGAGCACCGGATCGCCACCACCCTCCAGCACAGCCTGCTGCCGCGTACGCTGCCGCAGCTGCCCGGCGCCATGGTGGCCAGCCGGTACCTGCCGGGCAGCGCCGACGTCGAGGTCGGCGGCGACTGGTACGACGTCATCGGCGCCGCCGACGACGAGCTGGTGCTGGTGATCGGCGACGTGGTGGGCAAGGGCGTCCGGGCCGCCGCCGCGATGGGCCAGCTGCGCAACGCGCTGCGGGCGTACGTCCTGGAGGGCTTCGACCCGGGCCAGGCGCTGACCCGGCTGAACCGGCTGGTCGGCTCCACCGAGCACGGCTCCTTCGCCACCGTCGTCTGTCTCCGGTTCTCTCCCCGCACCGGCCGGCTGCGGTACGCCAGCGCCGGTCACCCGGCTCCGCTGCTGATCCGCGGAGACGACGCGGCGCTCCTGCACGACCGGGCCCTCGGACCGCCGATCGGGGCGGTCCCGGAGGCGGCGTACCGGACCGTCGAGGGTGAGCTGGCCCCCGGCGATCGTCTGCTGCTCTACACCGACGGCCTGATCGAGGACCGGGAGCTCGGCCTCGACGCCGCGCTGGACCAGCTTCGCCTGGACGCCGCCAGCCCCGGGGCGCACGTGGCCGACCTGGTCGACGCGGTGGTCGAGCGGGTGGCCGAACGGCCCCGGCACGACGACGTGGCGGTGCTGGCCCTCGAGGCGGTCGCGCTGAACCGGTTCGCGCTGCGGCTGCCGGCCGACCCGACCCGGCTCAGCGTGCTGCGCAAGCGGTTGGAGGACTTCCTCGTCGCCCACCGGGTGGGCGAGGACGACCTGTTCGACCTCACCGTGGCGATCTCCGAGGCCGCCGCGAACGCCATCGAGCATCCGCTGTCGCCGACCGAGCCGGTGATCGGCGTGAAGGTGACGATCGAGGGCCGGACGGTGGTCGCCACGGTCCGGGACAGCGGGCGGTGGCGGGAGTCCGCCGGGGCGGGCTTCCGGGGCCGGGGACTAGCGCTGATCCGGGCGCTCGGCGACCTGACGGTGCGACGTACCGCCGAGGGCACCGAGCTGACGCTGCGCCGGCAGTTGCGCGACTGAGCCGACCAGCCGGCGACGGGGGGCTGCCGGGCTGGCCGGGCGCGCGGGCTGCCGGGGCTCAGGCCGGCTGGAGCCACTCCTGCTCGCCCAGGCCGGAGATCTCCAGCACCCGGCGGACCTGCCGGGACGGCAGCACGGTCAACGCGCCGGGGAACCGCTGGGCGAGCCGGACCAGGGCGTGGATGGCCGCCGAGTCGAAGAAGGTGACCGCGCGGAGGTCGAGCGTCACGTGCCCGGCCGGCTCCCGCAGGGCGGTCTGCAGCATGGTGTCCGCGGTGGCCATGTCGACCTCGCCGGTCACCAGCACACGGAGCTGATCACCGTCGACCTCCGCCGTCGCGGAGAAGACGGGAGGTGCGCCCCCTAGATCCACGGAGCCACAATGGCACAGCCGGCCGGGCGCGGCAACAACCCGCGCGAGCAGGCCGTGGCGGGGGTCACGCCGACGCGCGGCGATAGGCTGTCGGCATGACCGTCCGTGCGCCGCTGACCCCAGGCACACTCTCCCCGTGGCGACCGGTGCCTGCCCACATCGCCCGCCCGGAGTACGTGGGCAAGAAGCGCCCCCAGGAGTGGCGCGGCTCGCACGTGCAGACGCCGGAGACCATCGAGAAGATGCGGATCGCGGGCCGGCTCGCCGCCCAGGCCACCCAGCTCGCCGGGGAGCACTGCAAGCCGGGCGTGACCACCGACGAGATCGACCGGGTGGTGCACGAGTTCCTGGTCGACCACGGCGCCTACCCGTCGACGCTGGGCTACAAGGGCTTCCCGAAGTCCTGCTGCACCAGCCTGAACGAGGTGATCTGCCACGGGATCCCCGACTCGACGGTGCTCACCGACGGCGACATCATCAACGTCGACGTCACCGCCTACCTCGACGGGGTGCACGGGGACACCGACGCCACGTTCTGCGTGGGCGAGGTCAGTGAGGAGGCGGGGCTGCTGATCGAGCGGACCCACACGGCGATGATGCGGGGCATCAAGGCCGTCGCCCCGGGTCGGCAGATCAACGTGATCGGCCGGGTCATCGAGTCGTACGCCAAGCGGTTCGGCTACGGCGTGGTCCGCGACTTCACCGGCCACGGCATCGGCGAGACGTTCCACAGCGGCCTCTACGTGCCGCACTACGACAGCCCCCGGCCCACCGACATCATGGAACCGGGGATGACGTTCACCATCGAGCCGATGATCACCCTCGGCACCCACCAGTACGACATGTGGGACGACGGCTGGACGGTGGTCACCAAGGACCGGAAGTGGACCGCCCAGTTCGAGCACACCATCGTCGTGACCGACGACGGCTACGAGATCCTGACCCTCCCGTGACCGAGACCCCGGCCGCGCTGCGCGAGGCGCACCACGCGGACGTGTCCGGCGGCTGGCTGCGGCCCGCCGTGTTCGGCGCGATGGACGGACTGGTCACCAACATCGCCCTGATCGCCGGCGTCGGCGGCGGTGGCGTCTCCCCGCGCAGCGTCGTGCTCACCGGCGCCGCCGGGCTGGTCGCCGGCGCCATCTCGATGGGCCTGGGGGAGTACACCAGCGTCCGGTCGGCCAACGAGCAGGTCGCCGCCGAGGTGGCCAAGGAGCGGCGCGAGCTGGAGCGGCACCCCGAGGCGGAGGCCCGCGAGCTGGCCGAGGCGTGGGTGGCCCGCGGGCTGCCGCGGGACCTCGCGGTGCAGGTCGCCGAGGCGGTCCGGCGCAACCCGGAGGAGGCGCTGCGGATGCACGTCCGGGAGGAGCTGGGCGTCGACCCCGACGAGCAGCCGAGCCCGTGGGCCGCGGCGATCTCGTCGTTCCTGTGCTTCTCCGTCGGCGCCCTGGTCCCGCTGCTGACCTACCTGCTCGGCTTCACCAGTCTCTGGCTGGCGCTCGGCGTCGGCGGGGTGGGGCTCTTCGTGGCCGGGGCGGTCGTCGCCCGGTTCACCAACCGCCCCTGGTGGACCAGCGGCCTGCGTCAGCTCCTGCTCGGCGCCGCCGCCGCCGGCGCGACGTACCTGGTCGGCGCCTTCATCGGCGTCCAGGGCGGCATCGGCTGACCCGACCCGGGTGGCGTGGTCAGGCGTCGAGGAGGTCGTCGACCGTGCCGTCGACGGGGCGGCCACGGGCCGCCAACTCCTCGGCCTGGCGGGCCAGCACCGCGCCGATCTCGGTCATGTCCGCCCCGGCCAGCCCGGTACGCCGGACCGCGTCCCCCGGGTCACGGAAGTAGGTGCGGCTGAGCAGCCCGTTCACCGTGGCCGCCGCCAGCCGCGCCTCGCCGAGCATCAGCAGCGCCTGGTCCGTCTCGTACCACTCGGCGAGCCGGGCGGCGCGGGCGTGCGCGGCGCTGCCCCGGTACCACGCCTGCCGGGCGGCGGTGCTGAACTCGGCCGGCCGGGCCCGGGCCAGCCGGGCCAGGTGCTCGTCGCGCAGGGCGCGCAGCCACCCGGTCGGGTCGTGCAGCGCCCGGGTGGTGACGTACCGGTCGGCGGTCAGCGGCCAGAGCGCGGAGATCGTGCGGGCCTGCCGCAGGTAGTCGTCGGCCCCGGCGACGGTCAGGTCGACCAGCACCCCGTCCACCCGGCGGGTGGCCGGGGCCGGACCGTTGCCCGGCCGGTACGTGGCCAGCAGCAGCCCGACCTCGCCGTCCCCGCCGCCGTCGTCGTCGCCGTGGGCCAGCGGGCCGTGCACCGCGACGGCGAGGATGTCCGCCGGGAACCGGCGCAGCGCCGCGGCGCTCACCCGCTCGGCGACCCGCCACCGTGGATCGTCCAGCTGCGGGTCGGTCCCCAGCTCCACGTCGCTGGTGTCCACCGGTCACCTCCGTCCACGCCGGGACCACCGGCCCGGGGCGTCGCCGTCCGGCGGTGCCCGCTTCGCGCCGGCCGTCCGCCGTTCCCACCCTAGTGCGGTGTCCACTGACGTTCACCGGGTTTGCGGTGGGTGTTGTGGATCCTCGCCTTGGGGGCGAGCGACTCCCCACCACCTGTGGGTGGGGCGGGCCTCCGCGGGCCAACTGATCCTCGCGCCGCCCGGGGTGGGCGGCGGGGGTCACGTCGGGACCGGCCGGCACCCGGGAGGTGTCGGCCGGCTCGACGGTGCGTGACCACCTCCGGCAGCACAACCGCTGCCGGGGTGGTGGGTCCGCCGCCCGGAACACGGGTGGCGATGCTGGCGGCCGCGACGAGGTCGCGGTGGCCGGAGAATGCGCAGTGCGGGCAGGACAGGGTCCGTCCGCGGGGTTTCGGTATCCGCCGTCGGCAGGCGGGGCAGGTCGACGAGGTGCCGCGTTCGTCGACCAGGTGGACGGTGATGCCGGCGAGGGTGGCTTTGTCGGTGAGGACTTGGAGGAGCCGGCCGATCTGCCACTGCCGCAGCCGCAGGTTGTGCCGCCGCCCCGCAGCAAGGTCGAGCACCCCGCGGGGGTCGCCGACGTGCAGCACACCGACCCGCTGTTCCACCGCCCACGAGACGACGGTGCGGGCGGCCTCGTGCTGGGCCTGACGGACCCGGCGCCGGTGCCGGCCCTCCACCAGGCGGGCCCGGCGCCGGTACTTGCGCCACCGCCGGGATCCCTTCTGACCCGGTTTCGGCGTCCGCCGGGCCACGGCGCGGCGGCGGGCTTTCGTGTCGGCGAGGTGCATGCGGTGTTCGGCGCGGATCGCCCGCCCTGACACCAGCAACCCCTCCCCGCGGGGGCCGGCCACCGCGTACGGGTGGATGATCCCGAGGTCCACCCCGGCCACCCGGCCGGGGTCCGGTTGTTCACCGGGCGGGTAGACCGCCACCGGCACCTCGGCGGTCACGTCGAGGAACAGCCGGCCACCCTCACACAGCAGCGTGACCGACCGGACCTGCTCGACCGGATACGGCACCTCCCGCGCCAGACGCACCCACAACGGCGACGTGCCTCTGGCGGTCGGGACTCGCACCCGCCGGCCGTCGAGGGTGAACGTGCCGTGATACCAGCGCACCGGCACCAACCCCCGCCGGCGACGCGGGAACCGCGCCGACACGTCACCGGCCTGGCGGCGCTTCGCCGCCGCGAACCACGCATCCGAGAACCGGCGCAACACCGACCGGGCACCCGTGGTGTCCAGGTCTCCGAAGGTGCCCGGCCCCGACCCGGACAGCTCCCGACACAACCGCTGATAGCCCACCAGCGGCGCGCCGCCGCGGCGGCGCCGCCACGCGTTGACCTCCAACACACACGCCCACACATCACCGGCCGACCGCAGCAACCCGAAACACCGCCGCCGCTGCCCCGGCGTCACCCGCACAGCAACCCGGGCGGTGCGATGCACGACCCGCGGCAAGGCCGGATCCCGACGGCAACTGCGCCGCGTACAACTCCTCCAGCGGCACCCCGGAACACACCTGTGCCCCCACCACCGACCCCGCCGACGTGCCCACCACCAGGTCCGCCCCGGCCAACTCCAGCCCACGCTGCGCCAACCCGGCCAGCAGCCCCAACTCCCAGGCCACCCCGGTCACCCCGCCACCGCCCAGCACCAACGCCCGCGTCATGTGTGATCGTCCTCTCCACCACCGCACCGTGCCGGTCACGGTAACGTCACCCGCACCACGAGGGCAGGGGAGAGGGCATTGGCGTCCGTCACCATCGTCACCGGCGGCAGCCGCGGCATCGGCGCGGCCACCGCCCGCCGCCTCGCCGCGGCCGGCCACGACATCGCCATCGGCTACCGCCGCGACCACACCGCCGCGAAAGCCGTCCTGGACGACATCCACGCCGCCGGCCGCCGCGGCCTCGTCGTCGCCGCCGACACCACCGACCCCGACCAGGTCCAGCGCCTCTTCGACACCGCCGCCGACCTCGGACCCGTCACCGGCCTGGTCAACAACGCCGGCATCACCAGCCCGATCGGCCCCTTCACCGAGCTGCGCCCGGACGACCTGCGCCAGGTCGTCGACGTCAACCTCATCGGGTACGTCCTCTGCGCCCAACAGGCCGCCCGCCGGATGACCCACGGCGCGCCATCGTCAACGTCTCCTCCGCCGCCGCCACCCTCGGCAGCCCCGGCGAATACATCCACTACGCCGCCGTCAAGGCCGCCACCGACACCCTTACCCTCGGCCTGGCCAAGGAGCTCGCCCCGCACGGCATCCGCGTCAACGCCGTCGCACCCGGCATCATCCGCACCGACATCCACGCCCTGTCCGGCGTACCCGACCGGCCCGACAGCGCCGCCGGACGCATCCCGCTGGGGCGCGCCGGCGAACCCGACGAGGTCGCCGCCGCCATCACCTGGCTCCTCGGCCCCGACGCCTCCTACACCACCGGCGCCGTCCTGCGGGTCGCCGGCGGCCTGTGACGCGGACGGCCCGGGGGAGCACCCCGGGCGTCCACACCACCGCCACAGCTAGCTCGTGAACAGCTTCGCCGCCGTGATCACCGTCTGCACCACCCCGTAACCGAGCAGCACCGACACCACCAACCAGGAGATCCACAACCGGACCCGCTGCCCGTGACCGACCTCGTTCATCGCGTGCCGCTCCTCTCCGCCGCCACCGGCTGCGTACCCTCATCCCCGCCGTGGCCCGACGCGGGCTCGTGGAACCGCTCCGGCACCGGCCGGATCAACAGGTTGGCGATGAACCCCACCGCCAGCACCCCGACCATCGTGAACAGCGCCGGCCGGTACGCCGCCGCGGTCAACGTCCCCGGCTTGCCCTGCGCGTCGAGGAACGCGTTGACGATCAGCGGCCCGGCCACCCCCGCCGCCGACCATGCCGTCAACAGCCGCCCGTGGATCGCCCCCACCTCGAACGTGCCGAACAGGTCCCGCAGGTACGCCGGCACCGTGGCGAATCCACCGCCGTAGAACGACAGGATCACGCACGCCAACAGCACGAACAACGCCGTCGCCGCGTGCCCGACCACCGCCAGCAGCACGTACAACACCATGCCCACGCCCAGATACACCAGGTAGATCGGCCTACGCCCGATCAGATCCGACGTCGACGACCACACGAACCGGCCGGCCATGTTGAACAGCGACAGCAAGCCCACGAAGCCACCCGCCGCCGCCACCGAGACCGCCGACGTCCCGTTGTCCCGGAAGAAGTCCTGGATCATCGGGCTGGCCTGCTCCAGGATCCCGATGCCCGCGGTCACGTTGCAGAACAGCACCACCCACAGCAGCCAGAACGACCGCGTCCTCACGGCGTTCGCCGCCGACACGTTCGCCGTGGTCACCAGCGGCTTCGCCGCCACCTGCGCCGGATCGAAACCCGCCGGCCGCCAGTCGGGCGCCGGCACCCGCACGTTGAACACCCCGAACATCATGATCAGGAAGTAGCCGACGCCCAACGTCACGAACAACCACACCAGCGCGCCGCCCGACGCCGTCGAACCCGCGTTCGCCGGGTCGTAGCCCGGGTCGTAGAACGACAGCAGCTGACGAGACAGGGGAGAGGCCACCATCGCCCCACCACCGAACCCCATGATCGCCAGACCGGTCGCCAGACCCGGCCGGTCCGGGAACCACTTGATCAACGTGGAGACGGGGGAGATGTAGCCGATCCCGAGACCGATGCCACCGAGCAACCCGTACCCCAGGTACAGCAGCCACAACTGCTTCGTCGCGATGCCCAGCGCGCCGACCCCGAAGCCGGCCGCCCAGAAGCACGCCGAGACGAACATCGCCTTACGCGGCCCGTTCGCCTCCACTCACGTGCCCGCCACCGCGGCCGACAACCCCAGCATCACGATCGCGATGCTGAAGATCACCCCGATCGCCGTCTGACTCGCGTCGAAGTGCGCGATCAAAGAGTTCTTGTACACGCTGGTCGCGTAGACTGCCCGATGCAGAGATGAATCGCCAACGCCGCCGGTGGAATCAGCCAACGGCTGTACCCCGGCGCGCGACGGTGTGCCGACGATCGAGTGCGGAAAGCATGCTGCTTCCTCTCCGAAGATGGCGAGAACCCTCCCCGTTTCATGCCCCCACCGCACGCCGCGGCGAAACCCGCCACGCGCCCGACGGTCGAAACCCTGAGCCGAACGGTCACCCGCCTCGCGCCCGACTCACCCCACGTCGCCCCGCCGTCACGCCACGGAAGCGCCCGCCCCGGACCCGCCAACCGACGCGGCCCGTACTTCGCGTCGAACAACGCGAACACCCGCGCCCGCTGCGCGTCCCCGTCCACCCGCGCCAACCGGAACCGGGTACCCGACCAGCCGTCCACCGCCAACGGCCGCGACAACTGCACCTCCAACGGCCCCGTCCCGTGATCGGTCAACTGGTCCACGATCGGCGAACCGTCGATGCACCACCCGTCGACCAACGCCACGAAGTGCACCTCGCAGGAGCGCAACACCACCCCGTCGTACCGCAACGCCATCGGCAGGCACACGTACTCCGCCAACCGCCGGGTGCTCGGATGCCGCCACAACTCGTCGAAGCGGCTCTCCACGAACTCACCCAACGGGCTGCCCATGAACACCTCCAGGTGCGGCGCCGCCGACGCGCGCACCCCTGACCGGGAAGAACGAGATCAGCGCCTTGTCATCCCACTGGAACATGTGCCCGTCGGCGAGGCGTCGTAGATCCGCACGTGGAAGCGGGCCCGCGTCTCCGCGTCCAGGGACTCGGCGAACTCGTTGAGCCGGCGCAGGTTGTCCACGATCACCTCGCGTACGTTCACCGGCCGGATCTCCTCCGCCCGCTGCGAGGCCGCCGCGGAATCCGGATCCAGCAGCAGCACCCGCACCAGGACCCCGTTGCCCAGCGCCGTCCGCAGGGCCCGCAGGAACCGGTCCCGCCCGGAGCCCTCCAGCAGATGACTGCCCGTATCCATGATCGACACCAGCGAGGAGGCGGCCGCCACGTGTGCGCTGAACTCCTCGTCGTCGAACCGCGGATGCTCCTCCACCCGCGACCGGCGCAACTCCTCGAACAGCGGATCCACGATCGCGTACGAGAACGCCACGATGACGATGCTCGCCCCGATGTTGAGCAGCAGCTCCGGGTTGTAGCCGGTGACCGCCCGACCCCAGGCCAGCAGCGCCGCAGACAACGCCAGCAGGCCGAGGAAACCGGCCGCGCGACGGGCGCGCCACCGCAGGCGCCGACGGAGAACCCCCGCGATGCGTCTGCCCACGCGTCCTCCCCACTGACGCAGGTAGGTCGATGATGCCCACCACAGTGGACCGATGCAACGGATGCTGCGAGCTGGCCTGCCGCGGCGCCCGCAACCGCCGGCAGGCGCAGTGCGGTTCTGGGGCTCGTGGCGGCCCCCCACGCCGGACACGGGCTGCTCGGCATGCGCGAGCGGGTCGCCACCCTCAACGGCGAGCTGTGGACCGGCCCCGCCGGGGCGGCGGCTTCCTGGTCGACGCGGTGCTGCCCCTCCCCGAGGAGGTACCGTCGACGGCGCCGGTCGCGGCCGGGCCCGACGGTCACCGGCGCACCCGAACCCTTGTCGGACCGAGCGAAACCATGGTGGACCGATGAGCGAGCGCACCGAGCGAATCATCAGGCTCAGCGCGTTGGTGCCTCATGTCGCCGAGCGGCTCGTGGTCAGCGACGAAACCGTGAAGACGCACGTGAGCCGACTACTGGGCAAGCTCGGCCTGCGGGACCGGACGCAGGCGGTCGTCGTCGCCTACGAGACCGGGCCGATCGTCCCGCGCGGCAACCAGGGGGGACCGTGAACGACGACGCGCTCGCCGCCTCGCTGACGGCGCACCTGGACCGCCTCACGTTCGTGGACCGGCCGACCGACGAGGTCACCGCGCTGCTCGTCGACGCGGTCGCCGCGTGGGGGGAGGCCCAGGGCTTCCGGGTGTACCGGCGCGCCACGAGTGTGGTCCCGCTGCCCGCCCCGTACCAGGACCGGCACTCGGTCGTCGACGTCGCCTGCGCTCGTCCCGTCGGCCGTCCCGTCGTGATCGAGGTGGACCGCACCGACCGTCGGCGTACCGTGGAGAAGCTGCTCGCCGAGGCCGACGCCGGCCGGGTCGCGCTCTGGGTGCGCTGGGGGCCGGGACCGTTCACCGCACCGCCCCCGCCGATCCGCCTCGTCACCTGCGAGGTGGCCGTGCGCAACCACCGGCACTCGCGACTGCCGGCCCGCCCCGCGCCGCAGCACTCCGCGCCGGCCGGCGCCGCCGCCGAGCCGGTCGAGCTGCCGCTCACCCCAGACTGAGCTTCATGCCCTCGTGGCCGGCGACGAACCCGAGCGGATCGCGCGGGTCGGCGGTGATGCCGGCGATTGCCCTCTGCGCTCCCACCACTCGGCTCGATTCCGGGCACCCGGCAGTCCGCTGGACCGCCCACAACAGAGCGTCACCGCACCCTGTCCGGATGCAGTAACCGTGCCGTCCGGCCAGTGGTCCGCCGCCGAAAGGGTGAAGCGGCAGGGCCTAGGCTGGGCGGCAGAGTGACCCACAACGCGGTGGGCCGAGGGGAGTGGCCCTAGTCGCGATCGCCGCAGGTCCAGCGGCCTCGCAAAGCGGACGGCACCCGGATCTACCCGGCGTTCAGATAGGTGGTGCGGCAGTGCGCGGCAAGACGCGATCGTGGTGGGGATGGGGAAACGTCGAGGACGCGGTGGCCGGCCCGGAGCGGCAGGAACTCAGCCGGCGCACTGCGGAGATGCTCCCGGGCGCGGACTTGACCGTGCACGAAGCGCCGCCGGTCGAGTCGTTCGGAGTGGGCGCCAGCCGGGTCCAGGCGCCGCAGGCTCTGGCGCCGCTGGCCTCGCAGGACGTCCGCGACCGGCTGGCGCACAGCCACGGGCAGGCGTTCCGCGACGTGGTGCGGGCGCTGCTGGGGAAGCTGTCCGACGTTCCCGACCTCGTCGTGCGCCCGACCTCGGAGGCCGACGTCGTCCACGTGCTGGACTGGTGCACCGATGCGAACATCGCGGTCATCCCGTTCGGGGGCGGCTCTTCGGTGGTGGGAGGCGTCGAGCCCCGTGTGGGCGGCGGGTACTCCGGAGTGGTCAGCTTGGACCTGACCTCGATGAACCACGTCCTTGAGGTCGACTCCACCAGCCGGGCCGCGCTCGTCCAGGCAGGGGTTCTGGGCCCGCATCTGGAGGAGCAGCTCAGGCCGCAGGGGTACACACTTCGGTTCTTCCCCCAGTCCTTCGAGTTCTCCAGCCTCGGCGGTTGGCTGGCCACTCGGGCCGGTGGCCACTTCGCGACGCAGCTCACCCACATCGACGACCTCACCGAGTCGCTGCGGGTGGTCACCCCCGCCGGCGTCATCGAGACCCGCCGGCTTCCGGGCTCGGGCGCCGGTCCCTCCCCGGACCGGTTGTTCCTCGGCTCCGAGGGATCGCTCGGTGTCATCACCCAAGCCTGGGTCCGGCTTCAGGACCGACCCCGCTGGCGGGCCGGCGCCTCGGTGGGTTTCGCGGACTACGACGCGGGCGTTCAGGCGGTGCGCGCGCTGTCCCAGTCCGGGCTCCACCCGGCCAACTGCCGGCTCCTGGATCCGATGGAGGCACTGATCAACGCGGGCTCCTCGACCTCTGTCCTGGTGCTCGGCTTCGAATCCGCCGATCACCCCGTCACCGCCTGGATGGAACGGGCGCTGGAGCTGTGCCGTGACCACGGCGGAGTCCTGCCCGAGCCGCCGCGTCACACCGACACCGCCGACCAGGCCGCGCGCAGCGGAGCCGCCGATACCTGGCGCTCCTCGTTCGTGCGGATGCCGTACCGGCGGGACGCGCTTGCGGCTCAGGGCATGATTGTGGAGACCTTCGAGACGGCCTGCACGTGGGACCGGTTCGACTCTCTACGCGCGGCCGTCAACGCCGCAGCCGAGGACGCCATGCACCAGGTCGGCGCCACAGGAGTCGTGACCTGCCGCTTCTCCCACGTCTACCCCGACGGCCCCGCACCGTATTTCGGGATCTACGCCGCTGGTGGGTGGGGCAAGACGGTGGAGCAGTGGGACGAGATCAAGGCGGCGGTCTCCGAGGCGCTGATCGCGGGCGGAGCCACCATCACCCACCATCACGCGGTGGGCCGTGATCACCGGCCGTGGTACGACCAGCAGCGCCCCGACCTGTTCGCCTCCGCGCTCCAGGCCGGCAAGGCGGCACTCGACCCGGCGGGGATCCTCAACCCCGGCGTGGTGATCGATCCCCTGCGCAACCGGTGAGGACACTGTCGGTGCGCGCGGTCACCGGCAGCAGCGACCGAGTTCAGCAGAACCTCCGGTGCAGCAGGTCCGGACCCTCGGGCGCCCGCGTCCCGGTCGGGGAGAAGGATCTGCCCACCGCCGCCTTGAGCGCGTCGTACGCCGCGTTGCCGATCCGGGATGGATGGGAAGGGACAGCTGTCCGTTCCCATCCATCCCGGGCCACCTGGACCCGGTTTGACCTGAGATGCCCAAGATAGCGAGGAGAGCCGAAGGCTGTGGCTTCTCACTATCGTGGGCCATCGCGCTGTTTGTCTTCTGATCGTGGTGGGCGTGGTGCCGTCACCGAAGGAGACATCGCAAGCGAGACAACGCTGGGTCACCGCCAGGCAGTCACAGGACGAGCATTACCGGCGGCCCGGCCAAGAGCCAGGAGCCGGCTGCGGAATGCCACCCCGTCCGGCCGGGTAGACACCCGCGTGGACAGCGGACCGATCGGTGACCACGGTTTCCTCGCGGACGGTCGCACCGCGGTCCTGGTGGACCGGGCCGGCTCGGTGAACTGGTGGTGCCCACTACGCTTCGACGGGCCCTCCGTTTTCGGGCGGTTGCTCGACGACGACGCCGGGCACTGGTCGATCCAGCCGGAGGAGCACTTCACCTCCGAACGGTCCTACCTGGACGACACGCTCGTGCTGCGTACCGTCTTCACCACCCGCCAGGGCAGCGTGGCGGTGACCGACGCCCTCGCGCTGGAGCCCGGCGCACGAGGCCACGACATCGGCCTGCGCTCACCGCGGGTGCTGGGCCGCGTGGTCGAGGGGCTCTCCGGCGAGGTGCCGGTGCGCCTGGACTACCGGCCACGGTTCGAGTACGGGCGGGTGACCGCCTACCTGACGGGGCAGGAGGGCGTGGTCCACGCGACCGCCGGCGGCTGCCGGCTGAGCCTGCGCGCCGACGTCCCGCTGGAGTGCAGGCACGGTGACGCCACCGCGACCTTCACCGTCCGGGCCGGCCAAACCTACCGCTTCACCCTCGGCCACGCGCCGACCTACGATGCCGACCCGCCCGCGTTGCCCGACGCCGACCGGGTGGTGGCCGACGCCGTCGCCGGCTGGCGCTCCTGGGCCGACCTGCATGCGGACCAGTACCGCGGCCTTTTCCGCGACGAGGTGCGGCACAGCGCCCTCATCCTGCAGGGAATGACCTACCGACCCAGCAGCGCGATCGTCGCGGCGGCCACCACCTCGCTGCCCGAGGAACCGGGTGAGGACCGCAACTACGACTACCGCTACGTCTGGGTGCGCGACTTCAGCCTCACCCTCCAGGCCCTCTGGCGGGCGGCCTGCCCGGACGAGGCCAACCGGCAGTTCGCCTGGGTGGCCCGGGCGATGGGGCGCATCGGTGACGAACCGGTGCCCATCATGTACGGGGTGCAGGGGGAGCGGGACCTCACCGAGCACCCCCTCGACCACCTCGCCGGGTACGCCGACAGCCGGCCGGTTTTCGTCGGCAACGACGCCTGGAGGCAGCGGCAGTCCGACGTGCTCGGCGAGATCCTCGACGCGGCCTGGCTGATGCGCCACTACCTCGACCCGATGATGCCCGACGTGCGCCAACTACTGCGGGACCTCGCCGACCAGGCGGTGCGCAACTGGCAGCGGCCGGACGCCGGCATGTGGGAGGCCCGCGACGCCGAACGGCACTACGTCTCGTCCAAGGTGCAGTGCTGGACGGCGCTGGACCGGGCCGTCCGCTTCGGCCCGCGGCTCGGCGACCAGACCGACGTGGCCCGCTGGGCCGCCGCCCGGGACGAGATCCGCGAGGCCGTACTGACCCAGGGCTGGCACGAGCGGCTCGGCGCGTACACCGGGGCCTTCGGTTCCGACAAGCTGGACGCCTCGGTGCTGCTCATGCCGCTGGTCGGCTTCCTGCCGGCCGACGACCCGCGGATGCGCTCCACGGTGCGCGTGATCGAACGCGAGCTGTCCCACGACGGGCTGCTGCGCCGCTGGGACGGCGACCCGGCCGGCTTCGTCATCTGCTCGTTCTGGCTGGTCAGCTGCCTGGCGCTGGCCGGTGAGGTGGACCGGGCCCACCACATGTTCGGGCGGCTCGCCGCCCGGGCCAATGATCTGGGGCTCTTCGCCGAGCAGATCGACCAAGCCACCGGGGAGCAGCTCGGCAACTTCCCGCAGGCCTTCTCGCACATCGGGCTGATCAATACCGCCGGCAGGCTCACCGAGGCCGCCGAACGGCGCGCCGCCGCGGGCCAGCCGCGACATCCCGTGCCGGCCGGTACGGAACGGACGGAAGGGGCACGCTCATGACTGGACGGCTCGAGGGGAAGACCGCCCTGATCACCGGTTCGGACTCGGGGATCGGGCAGGCCACCGCGATCGAGTTCGGCCGGGAGGGCGCCGACGTGGTGGTGCATTACCTGCACGACCATGCCGGCGCGAACCACACGAAGGCCAAGGTGCAGGAGGCCGGCGGGCGGGCCGTGGTGGTGCAGGGCGACATCAGCGTCGAGCACCAGGTCGAGGCGAATGTTCGACGAGGCGCTGGCCGAGTTCGGCACGCTGGACATCCTGATGAACGACGCCGGGGTGGACGCCTCCGGCATCCCGGTCGCCGACCTGGACACCGAGACCTGGGACCGGGCCATCCGGATCAACGTCTACGGCACGTTCTTCTGCTCCCGCCGGTTCGTCCGGCATCGTCGCGACCAGGGCGGGCGCGGAAAGATCATCAACATCACCTCCATCCACCAGGAGGTCGCCCGGGCCGGCGGCGCGGACTACGACACCAGCAAGGGCGCCATGCTGGAGTTCGCCAAGAGCCTCGCCCTGGAGGTGGCCCCGATGCGCATGAACGTCAACAACCGACGCTCCCGCGCCAGTGTTCGCCGACGCGTGGAAGGTCGCCCGAGGCGAGTGATCCTGTGAGGGGGATGGCCGAGGACGCGCCGGGCAGCCCCTCACAGCTTCCAGCAACGGCGCAAGCGGGCCCGGCAGTGCCGAAAAGTGCACGGCGGTGGGGCCTATCCGAGGTCGGTACGCCAGGCGTCGTTCGCGGTCAGATACTCGAGGCCGATATCCTCCTGGGCGAGTCGGGTACCTCCGGTGAGGTGAGCCTGGGCTGCGGGCCGCAGGTGCGGTGGAAGCCACTCGGTATGGTGCGCGGCTTTGGCTTCGCTGACTTTCGGCTGCCCGGGTGCGGCCTCGCGTGCGTGAGCAGGGCCTGGTACAGCCCGTCGGCGGGGCGAATCGGTGGCAGGCCCTCGGCGTGAGCGACGGCCGCAGCGTTGCTCGGGATCGACTTCGGACAGACGTTTCCGGCCGCCGCCGGGCCGGCGGACCCGACCCAACGGCGCCGCACCCGAGTCCAGCTCATCGACGCCCAACGACACGGTGGCCTCCCGGACCCCGGCCGCCCGAGCCACCGCACGGATCCCGCCGTGACCCAACGCCCGGGCCTCAGCACCCATCAACAACCGACGCTGTCGCTCATCCAGATGCGGGAACACCGCTTTGAACTTCGCCGCCAACACTCCGCCGACTTCCGCCATGACGCCCATACCACAGCAACGAACAGCATCTTGGGAAGCTACGGGTTATTTCTCTGCAATCCCTTAGTGAGAATCCTTGAAGAGTCATGATCCGGTACGCGGTCTCGTTGCTGACCATGCAGCAACGACTCGGGGGGCGCCCCGCAGGACACCCCCCGAGTCGTTAGGCGCGCCTTGCTACTCGCGATGATCAACGCGGTGGCCGTCTTCATGCCCACGCCACGCCCAACGCCGAAGCCAAGTGACGTTGGAGTATTAGGAGACGGTGAGCTTCTTCTCCACCTCGGTGCGCCCGCACCCTCGACCTTGAGTTTCCACTCGCCGGCGGTAGCAAGCGGGATGATGGTTTCGGCGGTTGCGCTGGGCTGGGCCTCGATCTCGGCGACGACCGCGCCCGACGGGTCGATGATCTCCAACGCTCGGGGCGCGGGCGCGGCGTTTTTCAGTTTGAACTCGATCTTCTCGCCGGCCCTGGCGGTGAGCCCGGTCGCGCCCTCGACGCCGGAGCCGGTCGCCTCGATTTCGATCTCCCGGTCGTAGACGCCCTCGGCTGCGGCCGGAGTCGACGGGGATTGTCCGGCGCCGCTGACGGTGATCGGGGTCCGGATGCCGTTGCCGGTCTGGCCGGGCTTGCAGGCGATCTCGTAGCGGCCGCTGGCGAACGTGACGGACAGGTCGCGGGTCAGCCCGGGGCCGATGTTCTCCACCTCGGCGACGACTTTGGTGAAGGCGTCACCCTGCTGGCCGTACACATAGACCTCGGTGGTCTGGCTGCCCTTGTTGTTGACCGTGAACGTGACCGTACCGGGATCAAAGCTGGTCCGGGCGACGTCGCAGGCGCTGTCGGTCGCGGTGATCGCCACTCCGCCCTTGGGGGCGGTGGCTTCGTCTCCGCAGGCGGTGAGGGCTGCCAGGCCGCAGGCGGCGACGGCGATGAGGGCGGTGCGGCGGTTCATGGGCTCTCCGGTGTGCGGGGCGGAAGAACAGGACCATCACTGGGACGACGTACGCGAGCCAGGCGGTCACCTCCACCCAGGTGGAGGCGGGGCTGAAGTTGAACACGCCCTTGAGCAGGGTGCCGTACCAGCTGCCGGGCGGGACCTGGGCCGAGACGTCGAAGGCCAGCGCGTTCAGGCCGGGCAGGATGCCCGCCTCCTGCAGGTCGTGCATTCCGTAGGACAGCACCCCGCCGGCCACCACGATCAGCGCGGCGCCGGTCCAGGTGAAGAATCGGGACAGGTTCAGCGTGACGGCCCGCTTGTACAGCAGCCAACCGAGCACGATGGCGCAGGCGATGCCCAGGGCGGCGCCGGTGAGCGGGGCGGCGGTCTGGCCGGTGGCCTGCACGGCGGTCCAGATGAACAGCGAGGTTTCCAGCCCTTCCCGACCGACGGCGACCGCGGCGGTGAGCACCAGCGCCACGGAGCCCATGGCCAGGGCCGCGTCGACGCGGCCGTGCAGCTCGCTCTTGAGCGATCGGGCAGCCCGTCGCATCCAGAAGATCATCCAGGTGACGAAGCCAACCGCGACGATCGACAGGATGCCGCCGAAGGTTTCCTGCGCCTCGAAGGTCATCTGCGCCGAGGTGAAACTGAGCACCGCGCCGAAAGTCAGGCTGACCAGCACGGCGAGGGCGACGCCCGCCCAGACCAGGCGGAGCCGGTCCCGGTGGCCGCTCTTGACCAGATATGCCACGAGGATGCTCACCACGAGCGTCGCCTCGAGGCCCTCGCGCAACCCGATGAAGAAGTTGCCCAGCATGACCCACCTCAAAAGTTAGGTAAGACTTACCTTGCTGAGGCAAGGCTAAGCTAGCGTGCGCCGGCCGTCAAACGCCCCAACATTTCTGATGTCGGGGCCGTTTGACACCCCTTGGACTCAACTCAGAGCAGGGACCAGCGCGGCGGCGAACGCCAGGCAGAACAGGGCCGCGAAGGAGAGGGTGCGGGCGTTGAACCGGGTTCCCGTAGTCCTGGCGGAAAAATCAACGGATATGACTGACCAGGGCAAACGCGTTTAGCCGATCAGCGTAGATCCGGTACGCCTTGCGGGCGGCGGAGGATGCGCCGCCGGTGTCGAGCGACGGGTCCAATGGACCGGATCGGGTGCCTGTCGTCAAAGGACCATTTGACGACAGCAACGGAGTGCCGTCACGGCAGTTTGTGCCCGGGAGTCAGTGCAGTACCAGCAGATCGAGGACGTCGATCAGCGGGCCGGTTGTGGTCCGCGCGGCGGCGTGGAGGCGTTCGGCACCTCTGGCGTACGCGTCATCACTGATTAGCTGCAGCAGAGTGTGTGCCTCGCGGCGCAACCCGGTGGCGGCCTCCCGTAACGAGGGCGCCGAGATCTGCGCCACCGACTCGAGTCCGGCGGTAGTGAAGCCGGAGGCGGCAAATACGGCCTCGATGGTGGCCACGGTCGGGTAGGTGTCGTTCAGCGCGGTGATTGCTTCTGGCCAGAAGCGGCACAGGGTGATGCCCTCGTGGCGGCCCGGGAACGCCGAACGGATCAGGATCGGGGCGCCTGGTTTCAGGACGCGGCGGATCTCGCGGGCCGCGGCGGGCAGATCGGGGACGTGGTGAATGACGGTGGAGAGCCAGACCGCGTCGATACTCGCGTCGTCGGCCGGGATATCGACGGCGTCGCCGGCGAAAACCGGCGAGACGATGGCGCGCTCACGCATCGCAGCGGACGGTTCGACGGCCAGCACGTCAGTGGCGGGCCACCACGCACGGAAAGCCTGTGACCAGCTTCCGGTGCCGCAGCCGAGGTCGAGCAGGCGCATGCCCGGCTGCGGATCCAGGTACCGGGTGATCGCTTCCCGCCACGCGCCGAGCGCGTCGTTGCCCAGATGACGGGTCGCCTCGAACGCGGCGACGTCGGCTTTGTCGTACGCGATAAGCGCCATGCCCCCGAGCCAACCCGGCGGTGATGCTGCCCCGCAAGAGCGAAGTGGATCACTTCACATCACAGTCTCGCCGGCCCCCGGGATCCCCACCCCGCCCGCTAGTTCAGCTTCTGATTCCACCCGAGCCGCCGTCACGGCTACTCGAAGCCGAACCCCCGCAGCGGGCGCAGGCCGTGCTCGTCGAGTTTGGCCAGTTCCGCCTCCACGTCGACGATGATCGTGCCGAAGAAGTTGACGTTCTCGCTGTGCGCAGGGGAGATGTGCGTCAGCAACTCGTCGGGGATGTCCCGGCCTGCCGCGCGCAGCCGGCCGACGGCCATCGCGTAGTACTCGCTCGTCCAGGTGATCACGGCATTGGTCAGCACCGTCAGGCACCACGCCTGCTCGCTCTGCTGCGTCATCTACGTTGCTCCCGAGCCGCTGCCGTGGGCGGTGGATGAGGATTACCCACCGTTCTGGGCGGTTCAAGCGGAGCTGATCTTCGCCGACGCGTCGGGCTTGCGGTGGACGCGCATTGACAACGACGGCCCACGGCGCTGGATCGACCCAACCAAGCCGCTGTGGTGGGTGCGGGCGTTGTACGAGATGAAGACGCTGCCGCAAAAGGTGCGAGGCCGCCAGCGCGGACGGCAGATAGGTGCTCGAACGTAACGACACAGCGGCCGAGGACGCATGTATGTGTGGATGCAAGGTGCAGCGTCCCGGCGACAGGGGTAGGACGCACCCGATACCCCTCACGCCCCCACGAGGGTAGTTCTGCCCCTGTCGCCCAAGCTGAGCCGGCGTGGCGGACCTCCGATGGATCTCATTCACGATAACGTTCCTTCTCATGAATGAGATCGAGGTCCGGGGGAGACCCCAACCAGTCACGTCTCTCGATCCCGACGAGCAGCTGTCCGAGACGGCGCGGCGACGCATCCACGAGTCGGTGCCCGCCTCGACGCGGCGCGCCTACGCCGGCGACTGGCGGCGGTTCACGCTCTGGTGCACCGACAACCAGCGCTCGCACCTGCCGGCCACCGCGGCGACCCTGGCCGAGTACGTCTCACACCTCGCCGACCAGGGCAAGGCCGCCTCCACCATCGAGCGCGCCATGGCGGCCATCGCCGTCGCCCACAGCAGCGCCGACCTTGCGGCACCGCACACCCGACCTGCCCGCGCGGTGCTGCGCCGCCACCGCGCCGAACTCGCCGACGGTGGCCGCGCAGTGCGCAAGGCCAAAGCGCTGACCGTCACCGCACTACGCGCGATGGTCGACACCCTCGACGTCGCCACCCTGGCCGGGGCGCGCGACCGAGCACTCATTGTGGTCGGCTTCGCCCTCGGCGCCCGCCGCAGCGAACTCGCCGCACTCAACATCGCCGACCTCACGTTCACCGACGACGGACTGCAGGTCACCATCCGACGCTCTAAAACCGACAAGGACTCCCTGGGCCGCGCCACCGCCCTGCCCTACACCTCCCGACCGGCCACCTGCCCGGTCCGCAACATGCAGGCGTGGCTGGACACCCTGGCTACTTTGGGGGAGACGTCCGGACCAGTGTTCCGGCGCATCGACCGGCACGGCAACCTCGGACGGGCGCCGCACGGCCGCGGCGAGGCGAACGGCCGGATCACCGGCCAGGCCGTCGCCATCATCGTCCGCCGCACCGCGCTGCGCGCCGGCCTGGACGCCGCCTCCGCCTTCTCCGGTCACTCCCTGCGCCGCGGGTTCGCCACCGAAACCCACCGGCGGGGCAAGAACCCGCTGCGGATCGCCCGGCACGGCGGATGGAAGGACGGCTCGGCCACCCTGGCCGGCTACATCGAGGATGCTGACCAGTGGGAGGACAACGCCCTGACCGACGTAGGTCTGTGAACGCCAGTCGCAGCCGGCGGAGCCCGGAGTACCTCGCTCGACGAGACGGCGTCGCGACGCTCTACAAGCGCTAGACGCAAGCGCCCACTGAGCGCTAAGTTCGCATGACTACTCGGCGAGTGCTCACAGGAGGTCCCGTGCCCCCGAACCGATCTACCAACCCCGTGCGTGAGCGCCGCGTCGAACTCGGGCTCACCCAACAGGAAGCCGCGAAGCGAGCCGAAGTCTCCATCGCTACCTGGCGCCGTCTCGAGACCACAAACGAGCTGGACGGGTTCAAACCCGACAACGTCAAAGGCTTCGCCCGAGCTCTTCGCCTCGCCATGGCCGAGTTCCGCCAGCTGATGGGATCTGAGCAGGTAGCCAAAGCCGACGCGGCAGCAGATGACCTCGTACGGTTCTTCAACTCTTCGTTCACTGGTGATCCACTGACCGCAGCCGACGCGATGGCCCTCCACAGCACCGTCGCCTTCTCCGATTTCGCACCGATGAAGACTGGGCGGTTCGCCGTCGAGCACACCCTCGGGTGCGGCTTCGCCGCCTTCCTCAAAGGAGAAGCCTCCATCAGGGAGGTGGAGCTCCTGCGTGACCTGCCCGAGCTGGCGCTCACCCAGGTGAACAACCACTGGCTGGTGCGGATGGGCGAACGGATCATGCGAGTTGGCGGTGAGCTGGGCGAAGGCCGGGTTCCCCGCCCCGTTTGCCTCGCTGACGAGTACGCCCTGTCCATCGTCATCTTGAATACCGATCCGCCCAGCGTCGGCGACGTGCTCGACACGTTCCCGGGTCTTAACGACCGTGAGCACCTGCCACCGCGCTACTGGGATGAAGAGGACGGGCAAGAGCTTGTCTGGGACTGGCGTGATCGGATGCTTGGCGCGCTTCTTCCGCCTGACGAGGCTCACGACTACCGGCGACACGATCTTCTGGTCATGGAAGCACACGGGCAGGGCGTGTACGACACCTCCGACCCCCGCCATCCCTTGCGGTGGTTCGACCGAGACGATCTGCGGGAACAGTGCCAGTCTTCCCTCGCCTACGCCAGGCTTTCCGAGCAAGAACAGACTGAACGCCTCAGAGAAGCGATGGGCCGCATCCGCGGCTAGTTCTCGTAATGGACCCGGAGCGCCGCGCGACGCAAACCGCGCAGCGGCGGCTACTCGACCAGCCCGGCGCCGCTACGGCCACACACTGTCGGCCCGGCGTAGCAGAGGGCAGGCTGCCGGCGGTGGCCCAAGTTAAGTGAGAAGGATGAGGAGATGGCCCAAGTTATTGAGAATGGCTCAGGTCAGATGAGAAATGACAGCATACCGGTCGACGATTTCGGCCAGCGTCCGTGGTTCGTTCCGTCAAGGTTCGATAATGTACATTATGTCAAGTAAGGCGGGCAGGGCCCTCCTCCGGAGAGCCGCAGCGCGGCTCACGGCGAGTCCCGTTCGGCCGCCTGGGGCGTCCTGTGGTCTCCGTGGGCAACACTCCGCCTACAGCCCTGATGCGCGTCAAAGCACGCCGGCGCCGCCCAGGCCCGAGGCCGCGGATCTACCGCGCATGACACAGCGCAGACCTGCGCCGCACACCTGCGAAGTTCTCGGTGACGACCTCTGCGGGCCGACCGACCGCTTGCCGGCTGTGCGTCGACGCCGCTCCCCTCTCCCGGGATAGCCGGGAACCCGAAAATCCTGCATAATATCCCTTATGCATGACAAACAGGACGAATCGGTAGGGCGTCTGATCGAGGAGTTCCTGACCGCGCGGGCCACCCGCAAGCCCTCCCCGCACACCCTCGCGGCCTACCGGCGGGACCTGCGTAGCGTCGCCGCGCTGGTGGGCGACGACAGCACCCCTCCCCTCCCCCTCGACCGGCTCATGATCGACGCCCTCTCCCCCCGGATCATGCGGGTCGCGTTCGCCCGGTTCGCCGCCCCCCGCGCCGCCGCCTCGGTGCACCGGGCCTGGTCGACGTGGAACAGCTTCTTCACCTTCCTGGTCGCCGAGGGGGTCGTACCGGGAAATCCCATGCCGGCGGTGGGACGGCCCCGCGCCCCGCTCCCCCAGCCCAAGCCGCTGCGCGGCGAGGACACCCCGGAGGAGCTGCTCGCCGCGGTGGCCCGCGAGGACGGTCGGCAGCGCGACCCGTGGCCGGAGCGGGACGTGGCGGTGCTGGCGCTGGCGCTCTGCGCCGGGCTGCGCCTGTCCGAACTGCTGGCGCTGCGGGTGGCGTCGGTGGCCGGGCGGCCCGGGGAACGCCGGGTCAACGTGGCGGGCAAGGGCGGTCGTCCCCGGGTGATGCCGATCGAGGACGACCTGGACCGGGTGCTGGCGGACTATCTGGACAGTCGCGCCCGCCGGTTCGGTGCGCGCAGCGTACGGCCGGATTCCGCGCTGCTGGTGGATCGGCGGGGCGAGCCGCTGCGCCGGGGTGGGTTGCAGTATCTGGTGGAGTCCTGTTACCGGCGGGCCGGGATCGGCGACCGGGTGCCGCACGGGGCGCGGCTGCACGCGCTGCGGCACACGTTCGCGACCCGGCTGGCGGAGGACGGGGCGAGCGCGGCGGAGATCATGCGGCTGCTGGGGCACGCGTCGCTGGCGTCGTCGCAGACCTACATCGAGGTGACGGCGGGTCAGCAGCGGGCGGCGGTGCGGTCGAACCGTACGAACCGGGCGTTGGCGGGTCTGGGGTGGGGGCGAGCTGTCGGGTGAGGAGCGGGGGTCGGGGTCTCACCGCGGCGGGCCGGCGTATCGACAAGGCCTTCCGGGAGCCGTTCGCTGTCGACGGTGAGCCGGTGTTGATCGGCGCGAGCACCGGCATGGTCTGCGGTGACCCGGACGAGGGCGGCGAGCGGACGTCGCAATGGACACGGCCAGGCAGGAGCGCCGCGAGGTTTCGGGGGCACGGACCAGCGTGGCGTGAGGCGCGCCAGGTCGGTCGTGCCCGCTGCTGGTGGCACGCGGTCAGCCGTGCGGACGGTGCCGCCGGTCGAGCGAACGACGGTGCCGCTGCAGTGCCCGCTGGTGGGCGTACGCGAGCAGCCGGTCGAACTCCGCTGCGCTGCGGACGCCGGGGTTGAGCACGCACGCCCAGCCGTGGGTGCCGTAGGCGGGGTGGGGAAGGATCTGGTCGAGGGTGGTGAAGTCGACCGACGAGTGGTGGTCGGCGCACTGGGCCGGCGGGTAGCCGAACCGGTGCTGGAACTCCTGGCGGCCGATGTCCAGGTTGACCCGGAAGACGCCCGGCCGGTCGAGCTGTGAGTCCTCGTCGAAGCCGGTGGTGTCGTGCGCGACGATCGTGGCGAAGGGTCGTCGGTGGTCGGGGCCGACGAAGAAGAACCGGTCGCCCCAGCTCGACGGCGGGGCGCCGGACGCCTCGTCGGCCCGTACGACGGTGACCTCGGGCAGGGCGAGGATGCGGTCGGCGATGTCGTCCTCGCTCGGGGCCGGCCGGGTCGCGTCGACGTGCAGCAGGGCGTCGCAGTGCTCGAGGGTCGCCTCGTCGAGCGGGAAGTATCCCTGTTCGGGGGTGATGTCGGTGCGGGTGCGCAGGGTGCCCGCCCGCTGCAGGGGTGCGGGGTCGACGAGGGCGGCGCGCCGGCCCAGGGCACCCTCGAACGTGTCGGCGGCCGGTTCCGCCAGGTTCAGGGCGGCGCTGGCGCCGAGGCTGCCGACGACGACCGCGTAGCGCCGGCCCAGCAGTGCCGACACGATGGCCCCGGCGCTGGACCACCGCAGGTCCATGTCGGCCAGTCGCCAGGTGCTGGGGTGCCGCTGCAGGTGGCGGTTGTGGGCGAAGACCAGTGTGGGCCCGCGGTCCTGTTCGCCGGTGCGGATGTCGAGCAGGTGCTGGGCCATCCAGGCGTCGCGGACGGCGAGCAGCCGGGAGGTGCGTGCGGCCGGGGTGGTCTTCTGGGCGGCCTGGGCGTGGTAGCGCAGCAGACCCAGCGCGGTGGTGGCGTGCACCCGGGTGCGGTGCCAGGCGGCGCGTGACGTTGCGGCCGTCAGCGCCGGGGCGTGGGCGTGCAGGGTGGTGAGCAGGTCGTCGGCGACGACGCGCAGCGCGGCGGCTTCGGGCGTGGCGCCGACGGACCGCTCCGGGTCCATGATCGCCGCCTGGTCGTGCCACCGTTCGTCGTCGCCGAGGAGGCTGTCGAGGTCGGCGCGGCCGTGCAGGAATGTGTCCGGCCCGAGGTGTTGGACCAGGTAGGTGTGCACGTGCTGCAGGTGGCGTCGGGGGCTGGGCGCGCCGGTCATCTCCAGTGGCGCGTCGAACCCGTGGAAGGACAGGCGTTCGGCCGGCGGGCGGCCGTCGTTGTACGCGCGCATCCAGGCCACGAGCTCGCGATTGGCGTCGAGCTGTCCGAAGCCGTGGCTGAAGCCGCGGGTCAGCACCGTCTCGAGGTCGGCGTCGCCGCCGTGGACGTACGCGTCGACGTGGAACGCGGCGACGCGGTCGGACTCGACGGCGACGGACCGGAAGCCGTGCGCGACCAGCGCTTCGAGGATGCGGTTGCGCAGGTGTGGGAAGGCCGGCTCGCCGTGGGTGGGCTCGCCGAGGGCCAGGAGCTGCGGCGGCGCGGGCAACGCCCGCAGCAGGGACGCGACCGCGGCGGCGTGGCCGGGTCCGGTCAGGTCGTACGACCAGCCGGCGGCAGGTACGGGAGAAGAAGCCATGACCTCTACCGTATCGTTGAACGTCCCGTTGAGACTTTTCCGCGATGCGACCCGGGGGCTGCATGTGAACCCTCAAGCCGCGGGGCAGGTCTGTCGGCCGGTGGATCTCGCCCGGGCGCACGGCTACCCGGTCGGCGCCGAGATCATGCGGGCGGCGGTCCGCGGTGAGGTCGACGCGGCCCTGCGCGCGGTCGACCGCAGTCACGCCCAGTTGCTGGCCGACCGGGAGACGCTCGATGCCGTCGAGACGACCGTCGGCGTGCTCACCGCGGCGCCCGCTTCCAGCCGGCCCGACCGGCCGCCGGCCGTCGGGGCCCTGGCCCACCGGCTCGGCGTGACCCCGTCGACCCTGCGCACGTGGGAACGGGCCGATGTGCTGACCCGGCACGTGACCCGCGCGTCGCGGCAACGCCGGTACGGCCGGGACGACGTCCGGGACGCCGAGCTGGCCCAGCTGCTGCGCCGCGGCGGCTACCGGCTGGCGCATCTGGCGACCGTCATGCGGCAGGTGCGGGCCGCCGACGGGACCTGGGCCGCTGGCGGAGTCGCTGGACGGGTGGCGGCGCCGGTTGGCCTCGCGGGGGCGCGCGATGCTGGTGGCCTGCGGCCGCCTCGCCGACTACCTCGAGGCGGCCGGAGGCTGACCGGTTCCGGCCGGTGGCAGGATCGCCGTGGCGACGTACGCCCGGTGCCACGCGGTCCTGGCGGCGGACGCGCCGGGCCGGGAGGTGGCGTTGCGGCCGGCGTTCGAGGCGGCGGTGGCGGATCTTCAGGTGGCGTCGGCGGCGCAGCGGGGGCGGCGGGCGGACGAGGTGGTGGCGTCGCTGTCGGGGTGGTGGGCGGTGGCGGGTGCGATCGGCGGGTGGGATGTGGCAGGCTGACCGCTGACGCGACTGGCGGCATCGGGGATGGCAGTAACCATCGGGGAGCTCGTCGCGGGGGTCGACCGCCTGGGCCTCCGCGGGCGAGGTGTGGCATGTCTTCTTCGGGTACGACGGCTCGGCTGTTGCCGGGTGGGCCGGTTGCGGAGCGGGTGCTGGCGGAGGTCGCCGAGGACGTGGCGGCGCTGCGCGCGGCGGGGGTGACGCCGGCGTTGGCGACGGTGCTGGTGGGTGACGACGACGCCAGTGCCGGGTACATCCGGATCAAGCAGCGGCAGGCGGCGGAGCTGGGGTTCGCCTCGCCGCACGTGCACCTGCCGGCCTCGAGCGCGCAGGCGGATCTGCATCGGGTGTTGGAGGACTTCAACGCGGACAAGGATGTGCACGGGGTGCTGGTGCAGTATCCGATCCCGGGGCAGCTGGACTACGACCGGGCGTTGCAGGTGCTGGATCCGGACAAGGACGTCGACGGGCTGCACCCGATGAACATGGGGCGGCTGGCGTTGGGCCTGCCGGGGCCGCTGCCGTGCACGCCGGCGGGCATCGAGGCGCTCCTGGCGTTCCATGGGGTGCCGGTGGCGGGCCGGGAGGTGGTGATCCTGGGTCGGGGCGCCACGCTGGGTCGGCCGTTGGCGATGCTGCTGGCGCAGAAGCGGCCGACGGCGAACGCGGCGGTGACGGTGGTGCACACCGGGGTGGCGGACTGGCCGCGCTACACGCGGCGGGCGGAGATCCTGATCGCGGCGGCGGGGGTGCCGGGCATCATCCAGCCGGAGCATGTGCGTCCGGGTGCGGTGGTGGTCGGCGGCGGGGTGCGCTACGAGGGCCGGCGGCTGCTGCCGGACGTGGACGAGTCGTGTGCCGAGGTGGCGGGGGCGATCACGCCGCGGGTCGGTGGGGTGGGGCCGACGACGGTGGCGGATGTTGTTCCGCAACGCGGTGCTGGCGGCGCGGCGGGCGGCCGGCTTGAGCTGAGGCCCCCCGGGGGGTCGCGCTGGCCGGCGGGGCGGGCGTTCGCCGCGCCGGTCAGCCGAGGTCGACGACGAGGGGCCGGTGGTCGGAGATGGCCGACAGCGGGGTGTCGACGGCGGTGACCGGCGGGAGCCGGTCCAGGCCCTGCCGGTCGGCGAGGACGTGGTCGAGCTGGACGCGGGGCTGCCCGGCGGGATAGGTGGGGCGGCGGCCGAGGGGCCGCCACCGGGACAGCAGCGCGGCGGGTCCGGCGGGGAGGTTGAGGTCGCCCAGCAGGATCCGCGGGGCGGGCAGGGCGCGCAGGGCGCGGACGACGCGGCGCAGTTGCAGGATGTTCCAGCCGGGCACGAAGGACAGGTGGGTGGCGGCGACGGTGAGCGGGCCGTGCGGGGCGTCCAGGACGGCGGCGAGGACGACGCGGGGTTCGTCGCGCAGCAGGACGAGCCCGCCGCCGGGGCCGGGGACGTAGATCGGGGATCGTACGGGGGCCGGTCGTAGCCGGGTCACCTGCCAGGAGCGCACGGGATAGCGGCTGACCAGGCCGATGCCGTAGCAGGGTTCGCCGTGGCCGTCGTCGTCGTGGTTCAGCGGGCGGAACTGTTCGCCGGGGGTGCCGACGACGGCGGCGGCGAAGCGGTGTTCGGGGGCGCCCAGGGCGCGGGCGGCGATGGCGGTGAGGTCCAGGTTGCCGCTGCGGGACTGGTCGCGGTCGACCTCCTGCAGGGCGAGGATGTCGGCGTCGAGGGCGGTGACGGCGGCGGTGAGCCGGTCGGGGTCGACGAGTCCGTCGGTGAGGGATCGCCCGTGCAGCAGGTTGAAGGTGGCCAGGCGCACGAGCACACCCTACGTCGCCGTGGCAGGGTTGCCGGGTGCTCAAGGCGTTGGTGTGTTCGGTGCTGGTGTTCGTGGCGGTGGCGTCGGTCGGTCTGTGGTTGCGGCGGCGGCGGGGCCGCTGAGCCCACCGCCCGGGCGGTGAGGCTGGCCACAGGTGGTCTCGCCGGTGCGCCGGGGGTGGGCAGAATTGCCGCCCGTGGACCCCTTGTCGCTGACCACCCTGCTGACCGCGGCCGCCATGGCGGGCTGGGTGGACGCGGTGGTCGGCGGGGGTGGGCTGTTGCTGCTGCCGGCGCTGCTGGTGGCCGCGCCGGGGGTGCCGGTGGCGACCGCGTTGGGCACGAACAAGCTGGCGGCGATCTTCGGCACGTCGACGGCTGCGGTGACGTACGCGCGGCGTACGAAGCTGGACTGGGCGGTGGCCGGGCCGTCGGCCGGGTTGGCGGTGCTGACGGCCGGGCTGGGCGCGGCCCTCGCGGGGGCGGTGCCGGCGGGGGCGTACCGGCCGGTGGTGCTGCTGGTGCTGGTGTCGGTGGCGGTGTTCGTGCTGGCGCGGCCGCGGGTTGGGGGTGGTGGCGCAGCCGGCGCGGCGTACCCCGCGGCGGGTGGTCGCGGCGGTGGCGGTCGCCGGCCTGGGCATCGCCCTGTACGACGGGTTGATCGGCCCGGGCACGGGCACGTTCCTGGTGCTGGCGTTCACCGCGCTGGTGGGGGCGGACTTCGTGCACGGCTCGGCGATGGCGAAGGTGGTCAACGCGGGCACGAACCTGGGCGCGCTGGTGGTGTTCGCGTGGACGGGGCACGTGTGGTGGCTGCTGGGCGCGGCGATGGCGGTGTGCAACGTCGCCGCGCGCGCTGGGCGCGCGGATGGCGTTGCGGCGCGGCGCCGGTTTCGTGCGGGTGGTGCTGCTGGTGGTGGTGCTGGCCCTGGTCGGGAAGCTGGGCTACGACCAGTGGCTGGCCAGCTGATCGGCCGGTGGGTCGCCTGACCGGCCGGCGGCGAGCGTCGGCTCAGGCGTGCCGGACGACGTCGTCGTAGTCGAGCCGGGGCAGCCGGGGGAACCAGGCGTCCGGGCCGGGCTTGCCGATGTTGACCACGAGCACGGACCTCCAGCCGTTGTCGGCGAAGAACTCCTTGTCGAGGCCGTCGGCGTCGAAGCCGCCCATCGGTCCGGCGGCCAGCCCGGCGGCCCGGACGGCGAGCAGCCAGTAGCCGATCTGCAGGGTGGCGTTGAACCGGGCCATCCGCTCGCGGGCCTGCACGTCGCCCGCGAGGGCGTCGCGCATCTGCGCGCGGATCGGGAAGACCCGCGGGATGAACTCGTGGAAGTCGGTGTCGGCGGCCAGCACGGCGACGACCGGTGCGGACGCGGTCTTGGCCCGGTTGCCCTCGTTCAGGTGGGTGAGCAGCCGTTCGCGGGGCTCACCGTCGCGGATGTAGAGCACCCGCAGCGGCTGGGTGTTCGCGGCGGTGGGCGGGTACTTGGCGAGTTCGAAGATGGCCCGCAGTTGCTCGTCGCTGACGGGTTCGTCGGTGAACGTGTTGGCGGTGCGGGCGTCGGTGAACAGCTGCGCCCGCGCCTCGGGGTGCAGGGTGATCAGGTCGGTCATCAGGGATCCTCGCTCTGATTGGGGTCCTCCTGCAACAGTAGCAGCTAGCTTTTTAGTAGTGCCGTGTCGTGTCGGCGCGGCCGGTATCCTCGGGGTATGACGGCCAGGCCGGAAGTCGGCGGCACAGCACGGGCGTGCGACGGGGGGATCGCCCGCGCCTTCGCGTTCCTCGGCAAGCGGTGGAACGGCGTGCTGCTGGCCACCCTGGCCAACGGACCGGCCGGCTTCGCCGAGCTGACCCGCGCACTGCCGGGGATCAGCGAATCGGTGCTCTCCGACCGCCTCGGCGAACTGGCCCGGGTGGGGCTGGTCTCCCGGACCGTGCGGGAGGGGCCCCCGCTGGGGGTCAGCTACCAGCTCACCGAGCGGGGCGCGGCGCTGGTGCCCGCCCTGGACGCCCTGGCGCGCTGGGCCCACGAGAACCTGCCCGTCGAACCGGCAGGCCGCCCCGGCTGCTGACCGGCACTGTGTGATCATCGGCGGATGCCGGTGCGCGCTGAACACGACCGGGCCGTCCTGGCCGACCTGCTGAGCCGGGACCCGGTGCTGCACGCGTATCAGTTGGGCGACCTGGACGACTTCTTCTGGCCGTACACCTCGTGGTTCCGCCGGGACGACCAGGTGGCGCTGCTCTACCACGGTGTCGCGCTGCCGACGCTGCTGGCGTTCGCGTCCCCGCGGCGGACCGCGGAGCTGGCGGAGCTGCTCACCGACCTCGCGCCGCTGCTGCCGGCCCGGCTGTGGGCGCACCTGTCCCCCGGCCTGGACACGACGCTGGCGCGGTGGTTCCGGGTCGCCGACGCCGCGACGCACCACCGGATGGCGTTGACCGACCCGGCGCGGCTGGCCCGGGTCACGCCCGCCGGCGAGGTGCTCGGCCCGGCCGACCTGCCCGAGCTGCTCGACCTCTACGCCACCGCCTACCCGGGCAACTGGTTCGACCCGCGGATGCTCGACACCGGCCAGTACGTCGGGGTCCGCGCCGCCGGTGAGCTGGTCGCCGTCGCCGGCGTGCACGTCTGGTCGCCGACGTTCCGGGTGGCCGCGCTGGGCAACGTCACCACCCACCCGGGGGCGCGGGGACGTGGACTGGCCGGCGCCGCCGTGGCCGCGCTGTGCGCCCGGCTGGCCGGCAGCGTCGACCACGTCACCCTCAACGTGCGGGCCGACAACCCGGCGGCGCTGCGGCTGTACGAGCGGCTGGGCTTCACCCGCGTCGCCGACTTCGTGGAGTGCGGCCTGCACCACCGCGGGTGATGGCGAAGGTCGTCCAGCCTGACACGTCCAGTCGCCACGCCGGGTCAACAACCCGACCCTGAGCTGGACTTATGTCGGACCCGCGGCGGCCCGTCGGACCCCTAGCGTTCCTGACAGAGGTCGCGCCCGTCAGGCGCGGCGGAGCTGAAGGAGTCGCGATGGGTTCGACAGCAGTATCCGGGGGGCGAAGAAAAAGGGCGGTGACCGTCGCCGCAGCGGTGACCGCGATGGTGACCGCGGTGGCCACACCGGCGTGGGCCGCGCCGGGCGTCGACCCGGCCACCGTGGACCGGGCCGCGAACCCGGCCACCACCATCGACATCGCCAAGGTCGTCTCGACTCCGCCGATCCCGCCGAAGCCCGACGTGGTGCTGCTGGTCGACACGACCGGCAGCATGGGCACGGCGATCGCCAACGTCCGGACCAACCTGCAGCAGGTGATCACCAACGTCCGCACCGCGCAGCCCAGCGCCGAGTTCGCGGTCGCGTCCTACCGGGACGAGGGCGACGGGGCGGAGCTGTTCCGGGTGCGGCAGAACCTGACCGGCGACGCGACCGCCCTGCAGAACGCGGTCGACGGACTGGCCGCCGGCGGGGGCGGTGACGTCCCGGAGGCCTGGGTGAACGCGCTGTTCCAGGTCTCCGACGGGGCGATCGCGTACCGCTCCGGCAGCAGCCGGCTGGTGGTGCTGGTCGGCGACGCCCCCAGCCACGACCCGAGCGCCGGGCACACCCTGGCCCAGGCCACCGCGGCGCTGCAGGCCGACGACGCCCGGGTGCTGGCGGTGAACGTCAGCGGAGGCGGCGGCGGGCTGGACGCCGACGGTCAGGCCACGGCGGTGGCCGGCGCGACCGGCGGACAGGTGGTCGGCAGCTCGCCGGACACGGTGACCGCGGCGATCCTGAGCGGGCTGCGCGACCTCGACGTGACCGTCACCCCGACGGTGACCTCGTGCGACCCAGGGCTGTCGGTGAGCTTCGACGCCGCGTCGCGGACCCAGCAGAGCGGCACCGACGTGCCGTTCGCCGAGACCATCACCGTGGCCGGCGACGCCACCCAGGGCGCCACCCTGCACTGCACGGTGGACTTCCTGCTCAACGGCCTGCCCGGCGGGCCGGCGTTCGTCGAGCAGATCACCGTGAAGGTCAACGACGTCACCCCGCCGACCGTGGTCGTCGACGACCGGACCGTCGAGGCGACCAGCCCGGCCGGGGCGGTCATCAACTACCCGGCCACGGCCACCGACAACGTCGACGGGCCGCTGACCCCGACCTGTGCGCCGCCGCCGGGCAGCACCTTCCCGCTGGGCGCCACCGCGGTCACCTGCACCGCCACCGACGCGGCCGGCAACACCGGCAGCGACACCGCGGTCATGCGCGTGGTCGACACCACCGCGCCGACCACCCTGTGCGTGCCGACGAACAACCCCAGCGGCGACAACACCCCCGGCTCGTACAACCCGGACGGGTTCTACCAGCTGCGCTCGACCGACATCGTCGACACGAAGGTGGACGTGTTCGTCGGTGACACCGCCGACCCGTCGGTGCGCTTCGGGCCGTTCCCGGCCGACACCAAGATCAAGCTGGTGCAGGCGCCCGGCGCGCAGTCCCGCGTCAAGGACGGCACCGGAGACATCGACTACAAGGTGACGCTGCGCGGCGACGCGGTGATCACGGGCGTGGACGACTTCGGGAACTCCTCGACCGCGACCTGCCTGGTGGCCCCGCCGCCGAAGTGACCCATCGCCAATGGCGGGGGTGGCCGGTCGTCGGCCACCCCCGCTGCGCGTCAGCGTCCCCGGCTGGGTGAGTCGAAGCGGCCGGCGCGGATCTCCCGCAGCGCCTTGCGGCGGGCGTCGCCGCGCAGCGTGTCGACGTAGAGGCGGCCGGCCAGGTGGTCGGTCTCGTGCTGCAGGGCGCGGGCGAGGAACCCGCTGCCGGCGATGGTCAGCGGCTCCCCGTGCTGGTCGAAGCCGTGCGCGGTGGCGTGCATCGCCCGCGGGGTCGGGAAGTACAGCCCGGGAATGGACAGGCAGCCCTCGTCGTCGTCCTGCCGCTCCTCGGACAGCTCCAGCGTCGGGTTGATCATGTGCCCGCGGTGGCCGTCGGCGTCGTAGACGAACACCTGAACGCTCACCCCGATCTGCGGGGCGGCCACGCCGGCCCGGCCGGGCGCGCCGAGCAGGGTGTCCATCAGGTCGGCGACCAGGGCGCGCAGGTCGGCGTCGAAGCTCGTCACCGGCTCGCACGGGGTGCGCAGCACGGGGTCGCCGATGATCCGGATGGGGCGCATAGTCATGCCCGGAAGGCTATCCGTCCGTTACGGCCGCCGACGCGCCCACCCGCCGCTCAGCCGGCGGCGCACCGGTCGCGGACGAGGACCTCGATGCCGTCGAGGATCCGCGCCAGGCCGAACTCGAAGGCCCGGCCCGGGTCGGCGGCGGCCTGGTACTCCTGCCCGGCGGCGGTGCCGACCCGCGCCGCGAGGGGGAACCGGCGCGGGTCCATCGCCTTCTCCAGGTACGGGGCGTGGGCGTGCCACCACTGTTGTTCGGTCATGCCGGTGCGCTGGGCGGCCTGGGCGGCCTCCACGGCGCCGCGTGCCGCGCCGTGGACGTAGCTGCCCACGAGGGTGACCACGGCGTCCATCTCCAGGTCGGTCAGGCCGATGCCGTCGACCGCGCGCAGCTCGTACTCGTATCTGGCGATGAGGTTCGGGCCCAGCGGGGGGCGGGTGGTGGCGACCTGGAGCAGCCACGGGTGGCGCAGGTACAGCGCCCAGGTCTCCCGGGCGATCTGCGCCAGGCGGCCCCGCCACCCGCCGGGGACGTCCTCGGGCCGGGCGGTCTCGCCGTAGACGGTGTCGAGCATGACGTCGAGCAGTTCGCCCTTGCCGGGCACGTGCGTGTAGAGCGACATGGTGCCGACGCCGAGCCGCTCGGCGACCCGGCGCATGGACAGCGCGGCCAGCCCTTCGGCGTCGGCGACCTCGATGGCGGCGCGGACGATCCGGTCGACGCTCAGGTCGCCGCCCTTGCGGCTGGTCTTCTCCCGGGTGCGCCAGAGCAGGGCGAGGCTGCGGGCGGGGTCCCCGGTGCCGCTGTACTCGGTGGTCACCACCGGACCCTACCGGCGGGTCAGCCGCCGGCAGGCCGTCACCCGGCGGTGTCCGGTCGGGCCGGGCTGCGCGGTCGGTCGGGGGCCAGGCCGGTGTCGGTGATCCGGTCGCGCAGCGGCCGGCGGCGCAGCGCGGCGAGGACCGCGTACAGCTCGTCGGCCAGGGGCACCGGCAGTTCGGCGTCGAGCTGCCGCATCGCGGTGGTGGTGGCGGCCCACTCCGCCTCGATCGCCGGCAGCAGCGCGTACGCCCGGTCGGTGAGGGTGACGATGCGTTGCCGGGCGTCCGCGCCGGGGCTGAGGGTGACCAGTCCGGCGCGGCTCATCTGGGCCACGCTCTGGCTGGCCGCCGAGTGGGTGACCCCGACCCGGGCGGCGAGGTCGCGGATGGCCAGGGGTCCGTCGGCGACCAGCACCCGCACCAGCGGTGAGAAGCGCGGCCGGTAGTCGGCCAGGCCCAGGTCGGCGTAGACCGCGGCGACGTCGCCGTCGAGCAGCTCCAGGACGTGGCGCAGCAGGGTGCCGAGCGCCTCGCGGTCGGGGGTTCCGGTCACGTCCGCTAATGTAACAGCGCTGTTGTATCTGGTCCGCGGGAGGGGAACCGGGATGTATCCACCGATCGAGCCGTACGCCCACGGGATGCTCGACGTCGGCGACGGCCAGCACGTGTACTGGGAGACCTGCGGCAACCCCGACGGCCGGGCCGCGCTGGAGGTGCACGGCGGGCCCGGCTCCGGCGCCACCCCCGCCTGGCGCCGGATGTTCGACCCGGCCGCCTACCGGATCGTCCTGTTCGACCAGCGCGGCTGCGGCCGCAGCACCCCGCACGCCGGCGATCCGGCCGCGGACCTGTCGGTCAACACGACCGGCCACCTGCTGGCCGACATCGAGCGGCTGCGCGTCCACCTCGGCATCGACCGTTGGCTGCTGCACGGCGCCTCCTGGGGCTCCTCGCTCGCCCTGGCGTACGCCCAGCGCCACCCCGAGCGGGTCACCGCGCTGGTGCTGTTCAGCGTGGTGGCCAACACCCGCCGGGAGATCGAGTGGGTCACCCGCGACATGGGCCGGATCTTCCCGCAGGAATGGGCCCGGTTCCGCGACGGGGTGCCCGAGGCCGACCGCGACGGCGACCTGTCGGCCGCGTACGCCCGGCTGCTCGCCGACCCGGACCCCGAGGTGCGCGACCGGGCGGCGCGCGACTGGTGCGCCTGGGAGGACGTGCACGTCTGTCTGGCCGGCGGCTACCGGCCCAGCCCCCGCTACGCCGACCCGGTGTTCCGGATGGGGTTCGCCCGGCTGGTCACCCACTACTTCAGCAACGGCGGGTTCATGCCCGACGGGTCGCTGCTGCGCGACGCCGGCAAGCTCGCCGGCATCCCGGGTGTGCTGGTGCAGGGCCGGCTCGACGTCAGCGGCCCGCCGGACATCGCCTGGCAGCTCAGCCGGGCCTGGCCCGACGCCCGGCTGGAGATCGTGGAGACCGGCGGGCACGGCACCGGCCACGGCATGACCGAGAAGGTGCTGGCCGCGCTGGACGAGTTCGCCCGGGCCTGACGGCGGGCCGCTCAGCCGGCGGCGAGCAGGGCGCGCACCGGGGCGGCCTTCGCCGCCGCCTCGGCGACCTCCGCCGCCGGGTCGCTGCCCCAGGTGATGCCGCCGCCGGCCCACACGTGCAGCCGGTCGGCGTCCGCCGCGGCGGTGCGGATGGTCAGGCCCAGGTCGATCCGGCCGGACCCCACCCAGCCGAACGCGCCCATGCTCGCCCCCCGGCCGACCGGCTCCAGGGCCGCGATCCGGTCCAGCGCGGCCAGCTTCGGCGCCCCGGTCACCGACCCGCCCGGGCAGACCGCCCGCAGCAGGTCCGCCAGGCCCAGCCCGTCGGCGGCCACCGCCGACACCGTCGACTCCGCCTGCCACAGGTCGCACCACCGCCGTACGGCGAACAGCTCATCCACCCGCACCGACCCGGTACGGGCCACCCGGGCCAGGTCGTTGCGCTCCAGGTCGACGATCATCACGTGCTCGGCGCGTTCCTTGGCCGAGGCGAGCAGCTCCCGCCGGCCTTCGGCGGTGGCCGGCCGGGTGCCCTTGATGGGCCGGGTCACCAGCCGTCCGCCGTCGACCTCGACCAGGGTCTCCGGGGAGGCGCAGCCGATCGCCCAGTCCAGGCCCGACAGCGTGCCGCCGTAGCGGGCGCCGGGCAGCGCGCCCAGGCGGGCAAGCGCGGGCAGCGGGTCGCCGGCGTACGGCGCGGCGGCGTGGCCGACCAGGTTGACCTGGTAGACGTCGCCCCGGCCGATGGCGGCGCGGACCACCTCGACGGCGTCGGCGTGCTGCGCCGGGGTCCAGCTCTCCCGCCACGGTCCCAGCCACCACCGCGGCGCCGGGTCC
>NZ_JAEVHJ010000011.1:0-63845 GCF_016802855.1 Micromonospora sp. ATA51
TCCATGATCACCGACGTGATCTCACCCGCTCCACAAAGGCCGCTCACCCCTTGAACTCCCAGCTCAGGGCACCCGTCGGCCGACTACGCAATCACCCTGCCACCAAGCCCGCTCACGCTGGTTCCACCAACGCACCCGACTCAGCCGCGCATACGTCCTGGTCAACTAGCCAATGGCGGCTGCCGTACTAGTCGTCAATGCATAGACTGAAGCAGATTGTTTGAAACGTGGGCGCAACATGGGACCTAACTGCACATCTATACATCATCCCGGCATAGACAGTAATCCCAATTGGACAGCCTACTGCTGCCGCGCGTTCCGCCCAGGCGACCGCTGCCCGGGTATACGTGCAGGAGCACGGCAACCATCACTGTATGCCGGGTGACCAATTATGTGAAGAAAGTGTCGAAAACTTCTGCTGTTGGCAGCCGCTTGCTCCACAGTAAGCCGCTCACATATCCGGCTGCTGTCGGCAACTTTCTCGTAGTGTCCGCCAATTATTATTGACTTCAGCAGCCTTTCGGCGTCAATAGCATCCGCCTTGTTCGGTGCCACTTTTTTGACCACGGCTGGAGTGACCTTGAACCGGGCTGGCTGCGCTTTCAGCGCATCCAGGTCCGCCACCAGCCAATTCTCGAACTTCCGGTCTTTAAGAACAACATGAATCTTGTCGCTGTACCGATTTCCTACGCTGAGGACCAGTTCTTGACGAATAGACTCTGCAACCATGCCACAGCAACTATCCTGCCCTTCTCGGTCCAGCAACAACACGACCAAGTCGGCGTTTTCGGCAAAGGCGAGCAGGATGTTGGAAATGCTCTGCCGGACGACTTTAGACACAGGAACGTCTGACGGCACATTGGTTTTTAGCACTTTAAGGGTATTCCTGCAGCTTGCCTGTATTTGGCTTGAGAGTTTGGGTAAGCCCCGATATTCGCCGACACCCTCGGTAATCACGAATACCTTCACTGCAGCTCCTCGTCGTCGGCCTCGAAGAGCGTAGCTTGACCCTGCACCTGGTCGCCCTGATCGGCGGCATAGTATTGAGGAACCGCTTCGGGAAAAAGCCCTGAGTCGTACGTATCGAACACCCGCACCTGTCCACTTTTCCACAACTCAAGGACGTTAGAGTTAAGCTTGCTCATATGCACGTAATGACTTTTTCCATTGCGAAGCCACATGAGCCTAAGACTTTCATGTGGCACGTAGTCCAGAACAACAGGAGAATGTGTAGTCAGGATTATTTGTTTGCTGTCGTCAGCTCGGCATAGATCGATGAACTGGCGCAGCACCCAAGGGTGCAAGGAGTTTTCGGGCTCCTCCACCACAAGGGTGGGAGAACGTCCATCGAATATCGCGGTAAACAATGCAAAGGCCTGTATTGTGCCATCCGACAATTCGTTGGTATTCCAACTCCGGCCAACGAATCTCTCTTTGAATTGGAGAGCTAGCCGCCGGTCCTCCGTGTGAGTGATCTGTATGCCCTCCAAGCGGGGCACGACCGCTCGCATGGCATTTACGATCTTTTCCCAAGACTCTGGCCGATGCTTCTGAAGGTAGTGGGCGACAGAAGGAAGATTCTCTCCGTACCGGCTTAGCGATGCGTTAGGCGTTGGCACTCCCGTGCTTCTACACTGCTGCGGATTTAACTGAAAAACGCGCGCATGCCCAATTGATCGCGCCAAACGCCATACACCGATGGAGCTAGCACCGAACTGGCGCATCATCAGATCGGTGGCTGGGATGGTTCGCTCTTGAAACAAACGCATAACGGATTGGTCGATGAACGGATAGAACGCGTACTGAAGAGCGTCAGCCAGAGCACCCTGCCCAGATACGGCCTTTTTGAGTCGATCAGACATGCTGATGCTCACGTTTTTGTCCGAGCCTCGCTCGACGCTAATAAGCGAGCCTGATTTGTTTGAAACATCCATCCTGTCGTGCTGGATGCTGAAATCCGACCCGATTGCTCTGCCAGCCGCCCGGAACGCGAAGGAGTGATGGAAGGTAAGCGAACCGAGGGACTTCAGTTTTGTACGCGAGATTCCCAAGTGAGCAGGAAGCGCGTTCGCTAGCTCCTCTAGCGAAATCTCTCCGTCGACTTCTATCGAGATCGGGGCCCTGGCTCGCGTGGAGCGCCGATAGGCAATGCTGTCGTAGCCGCCTGCACGCATGACGGCCATTTCGAGCCCTTCGCGATAAGTATGGGCGATAAAGTCCATCCCATCGGCCAGGTTGCTCTTGCCAGCACCATTGGCACCTGTTATGACTGTAAAAGCGTCAAAGTCGCACACGACGTCATGTAAGGACTTGAATGCCTTGAAGCGGACGCGACGGAGGCGCATGCAGTAAACCTATCAAATCGCTCGGATCGATCAAACCCCCGAGCAGCTACTCACTAGGGCCTGAACGACGCAGGGTTGCCGGTATCGGTGGCGGTTGCAACTAGCTTGTAGGGAATCCGACAGTGACGATGGCTAGGCGATCCGGCTTCGACGACCGCGCAACTTGCCTAGTTGTTCTGCCCACGGACGTTGGTGACAGGGGCTGGGATCTTGAAATGGGTGAGGACCTCCGGGTGAGGTGGAGCTAGTGCCCCGTCATGCAGCCTTGAACGGGTAATCCGGATGGCGGATTTTGGAGCCGACGGCGAATCCGGATTTCGGTTTGGCGCGCTGGTTGCGCCAGCGGATGTAGTCGCCGATGGCGGCGTCCTGCTCGGCGTGGCTGCGGTGGTCGGTGCCGTTGAGGGCGAAGTAGCGCACGGCAGCGAACTCGGCCTCGATCCAGTTCAGCCAGGACGCGTAGGTCGGGAGGAACACCAGCTCCACCTGGTTTGCGGCGCACCAGGCGCGGACCTCGGGGTGTTTGTGCGGGGAGAAGTTGTCCAGGATGACGTGCAGCCTCTGGTCGGGCCAGCGGCGGCGCAGGGTCTTGAGGAAGGCCAGGAACTCGCGCCAGCGTTTGCGGTCACGGATGCGGTAATGCAGCTTCCCGGTGGCCAGGTCCAGAGCGGCGATCATGTGCCGGACGCCCTGGTCGCGGGTGTAGGTGGCCCGCAGTCGCACGGGTCGTCCGACCGGTCGCCATGCCCGTCCTGGGCGGGGTTGCAGGTTCAGCGGCCCGAACTCGTCGACGCAGATCACCCGGCCGTCCGCGGGCGGGTGATCGTAGAGGTCCAGGACCCGGCGCATCTTCGACGTGAAGTCGGGGTCCGTGCTGGCCTTCCACGTCTTGGTGGCCTGCCACGACACCCCGCGCTCGTGCAGGACCCGCCGGACGGTCTCGACGCTGATCGCCGCGACGTAGCCAGCCTCGATCAGGTAGTCGCGCAGCTTCGACAATGACCAGCAGGAGAACGGTTTGCCGAGGAAGCGGGGGTCGCACCGGGCGATGACGCAGATCCAGTCGCGGGTCTGCTCATCGATCCGTCTCGGTGCGCCCCCGCTCCATTTTGGGTCCAACGCATCGAACCCCCGATCGTTGAATGCGTGGATCACATCCCGGACGTAGTCCTCGCTGGTCTTGAGCAGGTGAGCGATGTCCGGGGCCGGCTGCCCCTGGGCGGACATCAGCACCACGATCGCCCGACGCAGCTTCACCGGGTCCCTCGCCGTCCGACCGATGCGCTGCAACCGCTGACCCTCGGCCATCGACACCTGCCGGACGAACACCTCCGGGCGTCTACCCACCCGCCACCACCTCCCACCCTGAACGATGAGAGACAGCCTGCCGGACAAGTCCTCAGAACCGACGGATTACACGATCAACGTTCAAAGACGAGGCACTAGTTTGCCCCGGTGACGGATGTTGAGCGGGGCACGTATGAACACGTGATAACAAAGGAACTTGCTGCACGGCTCAAGCTCGTCGACCCCACCCTGGTCCAGCACGACAAGCTCGACCCAGCCGACGCCCACGACGTCCTCGCACGGCACATCGCAACCCTCGCCCGCCGCGCCCTGCTTGCCGTGGGTGCTGGCGACGATAAGCTCGCCCGCCAGGTCGAGCTAGCCAACCGGATCGCCGACAGGATCGCCCAGGCCGAGCCGCGCGCCGTCGGCGCCGACGACCAGGTCGCCGACGCGGGACGCCTGCTGCACGCCATCGCCGCCCCCCCGGCACCGCCCGCCACGCCCACATTTCCGGTGCGCCCCGCCACGCCGCTCGCAACCGGCGCGCTGCTAGTCAACGGCCATCAGCCGCGCATCGGCCACGAGGTCAACCACGAGATGGCCTCCGCCGACCAGGTCGACCTGCTCTGCGCGTTCATCAAGTGGCATGGCCTGCGCATCGTCGAGCCCGCTATCCGCGACCTGATCGCCCGCGGCGGCCGCGTCCGCGTCATCACCACGACCTACCTGGGCGCGACCGATCAGCGCGCCCTGGACCGGCTCGCCGAGCTCGGCGCCGACATCAAGGTCTCGTACGAGACCAGGACTACCCGCCTGCATGCCAAGGCGTGGCTGTTCCGCCGGAACAGCGGCACCACCACCGCGTACGTCGGCTCGTCGAACCTCTCGAAGGCCGCACTGGTCGACGGAGTGGAATGGAACGTCCGGATTTCAAACCTGGAACAACCGCACGTCATCGACACCTTCGAGGCCACCTTCACCGACTACTGGAACGACTCTGCCTTCGAGAAGTACGAGCCGTCGAAGGACGCCGAGCGGCTGCGCATTGCGCTGCGGGGTGAGCGCTCCGACGAGGCGCCGACCGAGTTCGCAAACCTAGACGTCCGACCGTTCCCGTATCAGCAAGAGATCCTCGACGACCTGGACGCCGAGCGGCTGGTGCACGGCCGGTGGCGGAACCTGGTGGTAATGGCGACTGGCACCGGCAAGACAGTGGTGGCGGCGTTGGACTATCGGCGACTCTGCAAGGCCGGCCGGGTCGACTCGCTGCTCTTCGTCGCTCATCAGGAGCAAATCCTGCGGCAGAGCCGGTCGGTCTTCCGGCAGGTCATGGGGGACGGCAGCTTCGGCGAAACCCTCGTGGGCGGCGACAGGCCGACAGACTGGAAGCACGTCTTCGCCTCGATCCAATCCATGCATCGCCAGGAGATCGCCCCTGAGGCGTACGACATGGTGATCGTCGACGAGTTCCACCACGCCGAAGCGCCGACTTACGCGCGGCTGTTGGAGCGGCTGCGGCCGCGTGTACTGCTGGGACTGACCGCGACTCCCGACCGGAGCGACGGCGGCGACGTGCGCCGGTGGTTCGACGGCCGCGCATCGGTGGAGCTGCACCTGTTGGAGGCGTTGGAGCGGCAACTGTTGTGTCCGTTCCAGTATTTCGGGCTCCATGACGATGTCGACCTGTCCCAGCTGCGGCGGAAGCGTGGGCAGGGGTACGACCCGGCCGAGCTGGACGGCGTCTACACCGGCAACCACGTCCGGGCCCGGATGATCTTGCGGGCGGTATCCGAGACCGTCGACGTGGGGCGGACGCGGGCGCTCGGGTTCTGCGTGAGCATCGGGCACGCGGAGTTCATGGCGGACTGGTTCACCAAGCACGGCGTACCGTCGGCCTCGGTGACCTCGCGGGTCGATGCCGCCGGGCGGCGGGCGCTGCTCACGGCGTTCCGCAACCGTGAGCTGCGAGTGCTCTTCACCGTCGACCTGTTCAACGAGGGCGTAGACCTGCCAATGGTCAACACGATCCTCATGCTTCGGCCCACCGAGAGCGCCACGATCTTCCTGCAGCAGCTTGGCCGCGGCCTGCGCCTGGATGAGGACAAGCCCTGCCTGACCGTGCTGGACTTCATCGGCGGGCAGCACGCCAACTTCCGATTCGACCTGCGTTGGCGGGCCCTGACGGGGGTCAGCCGGCGGGCCGTCGAGGCAGCCGTGCGAGATGACTTCCCGTCGCTGCCGAGTGGCTGCCACATTGAGCTGGACCGGGTTGCGAAGGAGATCGTGCTCGCCAACCTGAAGTCGGCCCTGCCGACGTCGAAGAACGGCCTCGTAAGCGAGCTGCGGCAGCTCGGCGACGTGAGCTTCGCCGAGTTCCTGCGGGAGACCGGCCTGGAGATCGAAGACGTCTACCGGTCGGCGAGCATCGGGGGGTGGGCCGGATTGCGGCGCCTCGCGGGGATCGACACCTCGGCCAGCGGGCCGGACGACCGCGAGCTCGGCCGCGCTATCGGGCGGATGCTGCATATCGACGATGTCGACCGGCTGGACTTGCTTGTTCGGGTGGCGAGCGGCGAGCAACCCGGCGGGGGACGGCTGCTGGACATGCTGCACTTCAGTCTCTGGGGGCCGTCGGTGTCGCTGACCGAGCGCGACGCCCGCCTGAAGCGGCTCTGGGCGGAGCCGGCGCGCTGCGCGGAACTACGCCAGGTCGCTGAGGTGCTGCGAGACCGGATCCACCGGGTTACGGAGAAGGCAGAATCGGGACCAGTGCCGCTGCGGGTGCACGCCCGCTACAGCCGCAACGAAGCGTGCGCAGCGTTCGGGATGGCGAATCCGGGGTCGCTACGTGACGGGGTGAAGTGGCTTGAGTCGGAGCAGGCTGACCTCTTCTTCGTCACCCTGGTCAAGTCCGAGGCGCACTACTCCCCCACCACGATGTACGCCGACCGAGCCATCACCGACAGCCTGTTCCAGTGGGAGTCGCAAAGCACCACATCGTCGGCGTCGGCTACCGGCCAGCGCTACATCCACCACGGCGAGCGCGGGTCGACCGTGCACCTGTTCATTCGGGAGACCAAGGTCCCCGACCGCGACCTCGGCGCGCCGCCCTACCTGTATGCCGGCTCGATGACCTACCAGGAGCACAGCGGCGACCGACCGATGCGGATCCTCTGGCGCCTGCAGCACCCGCTTCCCGCCGACATGTACGCCGCCGCCCGGGCGATCGCTGCCTGAGCTGCAGCATAGCTGAGCACCTTCGCTCCCTGCACAGCTACTAGGCGCGAAGCGATCATGAACAGCGGCATGTGCCAAGTATTGATATGCGCACCGCGCAAGAGGGGCAGATGTCGATAGGAAGGGTCGGATGTGCAGGCAATGCCAGTCCGAGACGTCTTCCCTCGGAACGGCCGCGCCTGGTCGGCGGTTTGTCGCTTTCCCTACGCGACGGGGCGGGAGCCTGCGCCTTCAGCACCCTTCGCACGTCTGCTTCTGTACAGGTAGCCCACCCGTACCTGCGCAGGTGACGCACAAGACCCGAGACATCCAAGAGGGGCATCCGGGTACGTGCTACTTGGACGGCCTTCTCAATCTCGCTCAGGATGCGGACGCCGCCACCCCCACTCGCCCGGCCTGTTCCCTTCTTCGTTCGGCCCGCCGGTTGCCCTTCAGAGCGGCGCTTCGAGGGCACCACCGCAGGGTTCTTCTCGCGAGCGGTGGCAGTCGGATGGCGTTGCAGCGCCGTACCGACAATCAGGTAGTCGACATGAGTCCACCCGCCTTGGCGAAGCCGCTTCGCGATGCCCTTGTAGCCGATATTGGGAATCTCGGATCGGATCGCGTGCGCAGCATCAGCGATTTGCCGCTCACTTGGGCCGTTGCGGGAGGTACCAGTACCACCGCCTCCGGCAGTGACACGACCCGCTTGCTGTGACTGGCCGGACGAAGCTCTGGTCATTCCCCGCCGCACAACGCCCTCACCCTGCGGAGCGGACGATGACGTCACCCGGTCGAGCCAACTGTCCGGTGAGCGGTCAGGCTGGTCGTCGTTCTCCCAGTCGTATCCTGGCGCGTCCCAACCGCGACCTTCGGCATCGGCGTAAAAATCGCCAATGCCCCCTCTTCCTACCACCAGCCACCCCCGAGATCCGATGGGGCCCACGCCGCGCGGCGACGAGATAGGCCTTGTTGGATTCTTCGACGAGGTCGGCCAACCAAAGAACCGTCGAACGGGCAATAGTCCTGGCCGAACGGCGGCTGGCAGCTCCGGCGGCCCAGCCACGCCCTGACAGCCAACAATTGCGCCGCCCGGGTGATCGCCGGATCACGATCTCCCGGGCGTCAGCACAGTCGGGTCACTCCGGCCGCGGCCAAGCCTTTAGCGCGAAATGGGCCAGCAGGAAAGTCCGCAAATCAATGTGATTCTCCGTCCATCCCTCCGACCACGTGCGGGCCGCCTCAGCCGGCATCGCCTCATGGGGCTGTAGGACGCTGGCGGCCGTCAGCAGGAGGACAGCGTGCTTGTTCAGCTCCGCACGCTTGCCGTGCCACGGGCCGTTGCTTATTGACGAGTTGAGCTTTGTGGTGGTGAGGGTCAGGTTGCCCAGCTTGTGAAGGGCGGCGCTACGCCGGCTCTTGGCTTCGTCTTCCGGCAGGTCGTTGGGGAGCGGATAGTGCTGCGCCCACTCCTGCGGTAGCAGGTGTTCAACGCTGAGGTTGGCGGCCTGGGCGGGGCTGAAGGTCAGCTCGGCCTTGTCGCCGCGCAGATAGGTCTCCAGACCAGCGAGCAGCACGCGCAGCCGTGGGCCGCGCAGGGTGCGATAGAGGTTGTTCTGGAGCAGGCCACCCACAAAGTCGCCGTCGTCGGGCCAGCGACGGGACTCGGCCATGTTCGCAGCGAGCTGGTCGCGGAGCAACTCCCCGACTACGGCGTCTTGGGCCTTGCGAATGTTCTGCAACACGGAGAGGAAGAGGCGGTTGTAGTCCTTGGTGGTGAGCCCACAGACGAACCGGCGCACAATCAGGGATTCGATGGCGTCGGCGGCCCTGGCACGTTGCTCTGCGCTGACTTCCTCTCTGGCCTGCAGGTGCAGAAGGATCGGCACCGGCGTAGTGGTCTTGAGCATGTCAAGCACCTGAAGCAAGCGCCCGGTGGGGTCCACTCCGGGGAGGTTCTCCAGGCGACGCATCGCCCGCCCATGGTGGGCCAGGTCGGCGAGCACCTCCGCCGCCGACGCGTGGGTGCTGGCATGCCAACGTCGGAAGTCGGCGAACAGCCGCTCAACCGGCACTTCGAGGCCGGTCTGGATGGACAACCAGTACGACAGCAGTAGGTCGATCCGAGCACGCTTGAACCGACCGGTGGTGACCTCCTCACCCCACCACGCCGACTCGAACGGAACCCAGTGCTCCTCGTGCAGGGCTATGACGTCCTGCCCCTGCTGTTCGGCCATCCGGAACAGGGTGTTTTTCACAAGGTCAGACGCGCGGAGTCGGGTGCCACGGTCATTCAGAGTTTCGAAGATGACTTGCGCGTCGTCCTGAGACTCCAGTTGAATCTCGACCAGGCCGAGCCGCTCACGTAGTGCAATGACCAGGGCGTCCGCCCGCTCGGCAGGCTTCGGGGATTCGGCGAGCCAGGCACTTACCTCGCCGTCGAAGTAGCGTCGCGCAGCGAGCAGGCGATGCTCGTTGGCGCGCTCGGGCGGCAGTTCTACGGCGAAGACCTTTTTGAACGTGTCCCGATCCGGCAGCGACGGCCATACCTTGTACCGCTCGTAGGGGTGGCTCGGGTGCACCAGTTGCGGGGTGTTGTGGAGGAACAGCCTCAGCAGCGCTTCCGCGTTGTCCGCGGCGTGTTCCTTGGTCGCCGCCCAACATGAGGCCAGCATGACCTGGAGGGTGGTGAGGCGCTGCTGCCCGTCGATCACGTTCATGGCGAGGATCCGGCCCGGCGCCGGAGGCAGCCGTTCCAACACGATAGCTCCGAGGAAGTGGGTCCGTGGCGACTGTCCGAATGCGGCCTTGGCCCCGTTGATCTCTGCCTCTACCTCTTCAGCCGCCATCCGGACATCCGACCAGAGTGGCTCCCAGTTGCGCTCCTGCTCCCACACGTACGGGCGTTGGAAGACCGGAACCACGTGCCGGCGATCGGTGCCGAAGACATGGACGAGCTGGACGGTATCTGCTCTCATACGTGTTCTCCCCGGAGTGGTGGCTGCATACGGCAAGGTGGCTCAGGAGATGCGCGAGGACGCTTCCACCACCCGGTTGCTGGCGATCGCCAACTCCTCGTCGGTGAACAGCGCCCGGAACCTCGGCCGGATGACGACCGCCTCGACGGTCAGGTCCACCCGCCCCCGCTCCCATAGCGCCGTGAACCCGTCAGAAACCCGGGTTGTGGAGCAGTTGCCGAGCCGTCGCCAGCCCCCCCTTCTCGGTGAGCAGGCGGAGGAACAGCGCGGCGTGGTAGTTCGCCTCGTCGCGGGCCCGCTCGTAGCTGCGGACCATGGCCTCGTGGAAGGCCGCCTCCAGCGCCCGCCGATCCCTCGTGTCACCCTCCGGCTCGTCGGGCACTTCCTCGCCGCGGTCGTAGGCCCGCGCCATCGCCTGGCTGAGCGTGTCCTCCAGGGTCGCCCGGTCGGTCGTCTCACGAACGGGCGACGGTGGCGCCGTGGGCACGGAATCCCGATCGTCACCCCCGCCCGACAGCCGCAGCAGCCGGGTGACGCTACGGAACCGGACCGCGGCTGGGCTGGTCGGCGGGAAGTACTGCACGAGCCCGGCGTGGCGGCCCCGGCTGTCCTCCACCGGCATGTCCCGCTTCATCGAGGCGCCGCCGATGACGGCCTTCGCCTCGTGCGGGCGTACCCAGCAGACCAGTCGCGCGCCGGTCGGGTGGGCCCGCTCGATGCGGACGTTGGCCCGATACTTGCGCGCCTCGGGGGATGCGCTGTCGTAGTAGCGGGCCCAGCCCAGCACCTTGCCTTCGTGCCGGATCGGCACATCCCGGCAGTGTTTGTAGCAGTCGACCGCGGCTACCGCCTCGTAGGGCCGCAGCCATGCGACGTTGCGGTAGCCGACCGGTACCGGCACCGTCCCGTCGTCCGCCGCGGGCACGTCGGCCGGCCGCGCGGCCGCGTCCGGCTCAGGCCGCTGCGGGGGTACGACGGCGGCCGGCTTCCGCGCGGGCTGCGGGGATGGCACGACGGCCGAAGGTGGCACCGGCTCTTGAGCGTCGGTCTCGACAGCTGTTGGCGTACCAGGATCGGGCGAGACGGCGACGGTCGGACCGTCTCGCCGACGTCGGGCCTCGGCGACTCGGTGTTGCGGGTGGCCGGCGTGGCAGGCAGCGTCAGCGCTACTGCGGCAGGGGCAGCTGGCACGGCAGGCGCCGGAGATACCTCGTCCACCGGCTCGACCATGATGGGCGCGCTGACGGGCGGCGAGTGCGGCTGCTCGCGGGGCGGCGTCACGGCTTCGGCCAGGGCGGGCTCGGTGGGCCGCGCCGAGGGGACATTCGGCCGCACGGACGGCGCAGACCGAGGCACCTCGACGGCTGGGGGCGGGACGCTGATGCCCAGCTCGTCGATCCGCTGCCACAGTGGCTCGAGGGCCGCCTCCGGGTCTCGGCTGAACACACTTCCCCGGATGCGGACGAAGACGCAGTTGCCGACCCGCTCCAGCACTGCCTGCCGGCGCATGTCGCTCTCCCACTGGTCCGGCCCGTGGTACGCGTCACCGTCGCATTCGATGGCCAGCCGGCGCCCGTCGGACGCGGGCAGGACGAAGTCGATCCGGTAGCCGCCAATGCGGAACTGGGGCAGCGGCCGGTACCCGCGGCGCAGGATGCGGCGCAGCACCTCGCGTTCGAAGTCGCTGTCGCAGCGCTTCTCCAGGTCGTCGTACGCCTCTTCGACGGCGGTGACGTTCTGGCAGTATCGGAGCAGCAGTCCGCGGGCGTCGTCCTCGCGCAGGTCTGCCGGCTGCACCGAGTGGAACACCCACAGTTGGTCTCGGGCGCGGGAGGCGGCGACGTTGACGCGGCGGTGGTGGTCGCGCTTGGTGAAGGCGGATACCGGGCCGTGATGCGGCTCGACGACCATCGACACCAGGACGACGTCCCGTTCGTCGCCCTGAAAGGTGTAGGAGTCGCCGACGCGTAGCCGGCGCCGTTCCATCTCCTCCTCGCCGATCTCCTCGCGGAGGCGGGTGAGCAGGTAGAGGGCCTGGCCACTGGTGCTGAGCAGGCTAACCACCCCGATGCTGCGTCCCTCGTACGCCGGGTCGGCGATGATCGCCGCGACCCGCGCGACGAGGGCTTCGGCCTCGGGGACGTTGACGTCGCCATAGCTGGCGACGTTCTGGCGGATGCCCTCCGGCACGTGCACCGCGATGACCGGGTCGCCGATGCCGGCGGGCCGGTCGGTCCGCAGCGGTTCGATTTCCCCGCCGTAGTACGTCTCGCTGGAGAAGCCGATGATCGCCGGCACCGAGCGAAAGTGCTCGGTGAGCAGGATGCGTTCCGGGGAACGTCGCACGGCGTGGTCGTAGAGGCTGCTCTCCGGGTCGAAGTGTTCAGCCGATGGCACGTCGACCAGGTGTGAGTTGATCAGGCCGGTGACCGTGCCGACGAACGAAAGCTGCGGGCCGATCTGCTGGTCGTCGCCGACGACGACGGCCCGTTCGGCGAGGCTGAGGACGGGCAGGGAGAACATGTCGGCCTGCGACGCCTCGTCGACGATCACGACGTCGAAGTGCGCCCCGCCGGCGAACTGCTCGATGGCCCGGTCGACGGACATGACCCAGACCGGCACGGCGTCCACCGCGGCGCTCATGGCCCGCTGGGCGTGGGCCTGCCACTGGGCGGCGTTCTTTCCCGTGCCCTTGCCGATCTTGCGGAGGGCGGTGGTCCAGTCGGCGAGCGCGGCCCGCCGGCGGTCGTCGAGCGCCTTGGAGACCTCCAGCCAGGAGGAGGCGACGACGAGTTCCTGGGTGAGCCGCCGGATCCGATCCCGGGTCTGCTCGACCCGCCGTCCCAGCGCGACCGGGTCGACGCTGCCCACCACACTGTCGAACCAGGTCTGAGCCCGGCGCCACTGCCACCGGTGCAGGCAGTCACCACCGGTGCCGGTCAGGGCCGCCGCAGTGCCCTCATCGATCTGGGCGGTCCAGGCCGGGGCGGCCGGGCGGAGCCGTTCGGCGAGGTCGGTGAATCGCTGCGCGTCGGGCCGCAGGCCGGCAAGCCGGCGTACCTCATTGAGGAGGCCGTCCCAGCCTTCGACGTCCGCCCGCTGGCGGGTCTGGTCCAGCAGTCGCCACAGCTCGCTGGCGTCGACGTTCGACATGCCCTGCTGCAGCAGCGCACCGAGGTCCTGCTCGTCGGTGACCAGTCGGTCGTACTCGAAGATCGCCGTGCACCGGGCGACCGTGTCGGTGAGCGCGGTCAGCCGACGTACGTCGACCGCCGGCTCGACCCGGGGCACGAGCCGACGGATCGCCGTGTGCAGGTTGGGCCAGCGCCGGCGGTCCCAGTCCAGGGCGGTCGCCGCGTCGGTGAGCAGCCGGCCGGCCCAGAGTTCGGGCTCGCCGGTCTCCTGCGGCAGGTTGAGCCGGCTCCGCCACTCCGTCCACCGGGTGGCCAGTTCCTGCCGGAGCCGCAGACGGTTGACGTACGCCAGGACGACGTCGACATCCTCGGTGGTGCGCAGGATCTCCCCGTCGAGGCGGCAGTCGGCGGCGAGCTTGGCGAGAGTGCCCTGGAACAGTTTGCTGACGCCCTTGCCGGCGGCGAAGCGCTGGCGCAGCTCGCCGAGCTGGGCCAGCAGCCGACGCGGCTCGGCGAGGTGGGGGTCGGCAACTGTCACCCGGTGCCCGGCGACGACCCGGGTCGCCGCGGCGAGTTCGGCGAGCGCCCGCTGGCAGGCCACGACGTGGTCCTCCCACATGGCCCGCCAGTTGGGGTCGGCCTGCAGCAGCTTGGCGAGCGCGTCCGTCCAGGCGCCCTCCCGGGCCGCCAGGACGGCGAGTGCCTCCCGCAGATGCCCGACCAGCTCGTCGACTGCGGGCCGGCCGAACGCGCGTACCTCCGGCAGCGCCACACCGTCCGCGATGAGCCGGTCCAGCTCGGCGCGGGTGGCGGCGAGTTCCCGCCGCGCCGCGAGGAGCGCCGAGGCGGTCGGCAGGGCGGCCGCCATCGGCAGGTGCCGCAGCGCCTGCGTGCGGTCCTGGCGCACGGTACGGCGGGCGATGTCGAGCAGGTCCGTGAACTCCTCGACGGTGAGCGGGGCGTCGAGGTCCGGGGGGATCTCGTCGGGGATGTCGCCGTACCGTTCGGCGCGATCCCGCAGCCAGCCGCCGACGTCGCTCGGCGACAGCCGGATGCTGTCAATCTCGTACTGGGCGGACTCGTTCTCCGCCAGGGTGCGCAGCGCCCCGAGCGCTTGGCCGAGGTCCCGCTCGGCCTCCTCGAGCTGGCGGCGCAGCCGGTCTACCCGCTGCTGCTCGCTCCGCTTGTCGAGGGTGGCGCCGCGGTCGGAGAGTTCCCGTGCGGCGAGCTGGAGCTGGACGAGTTGGTCGGTGGAGCGGCCGAGCACTGCCAGGCACAGCGACTGGATCTCCTGCGGCAGGCCGTCCCGCAGGACGCGCAGCGGGTCCTCCTTCTGCGCGACCACGAGGACCCGCTTGCCGTGCGCCATCAGGTGGCAGATCAGGTTGCGGATGGTGTGGGTCTTGCCGGTGCCGGGCGGGCCCTGGACGGCCACGTTGCGGTGCTGGGCGAGCCGCCGGGCGATGGACTCCTGCGCCTCGTTGGTGGGCAGCGGCATGAGCAGCCGCTCCCCCAGCGGCGCCCACCGTGCCGGCTGGTCCTGCGGCATCTCCAAGCGGCTCGGCTCGTGGGCGAGGATGGCGGCCAGCGCCCCGATGCTCGCGGTGTCGCCGCTGAGCAGGCGGGCCCGCAGTTCCTCGAGGAACCGGCGCAGCATCCGCTGCCTGGGCCGGACGAAGAGCACGCCGGTGTCGTGGACGTACGGGCCGGCCGGAGGGGGCGCGTCGGCGGCCCGGACGGTCGGATCGAGTCCGAGGCGGCGCAGGGCCCGTTCGAGGAACTCCAGGCGGGTGAAGTCGTCCCAGACGTCGAGGTCGAGCTGCCCGCCGGAGCCGGCGAGGGCGAGCAGTTGGCTGAGGTATCGCTCGTCGAGACCGGTCAGCGGGTCGGTCTGGAGGCGGCCGGCGCCCTGCGGCACCACCCGGATCATCGACCGGTCGGCGTCGAACTCGATGGCGACCGGGCTCACCGCCAGCGGGTACTGCACCCGATTTGCGCCGACGTCCGTGCGCAGGACGCCGTGCCCCCACACCAGCTCCTGGCTGGCGGCGTTCATGTCGACGCGGTGCATGAGGTCGAACAGGCTGCGGTGCAGTTTCCGGACCGCTTCGGCACGTCGGGCCTGCTCGGCCCAGGGACGCCAGTCCCGCTCCCGCCACTGCTCGAACCGGGTATGGAGGTGCTCGACCGTCTCCTCATCGCCGGCCAGCCGCGGTTCGCTCTCGTACCACAGCGGCCCGGCGAGATACGGGCTGAACTCGGCGGGTGCCCGCAGCTGCTTCGGCGCGGGCGGAAGGCCGATCCGCAGCCAGCTGCCGTCGTCAGCGGACACGCCTACCTGGCAGTCCGCGTGGACGGGTAGTTCGTGCTGCCAGAACGCGTCGGCCTGCGGCACCGTCCGAGCCGGCTTCTCCATCTGGGCGCGCACGGCCATCAGATAGTCGACCAGGGAGGTGGCACGGTCCAGGATCAGCGCCGGCGATTCCGTGGCGGACGGTGAGCGGGAGAGCATGTGACACCTTTTTGGTTCTGGCGGGTGGGACTGGCCCCGGTGACGAGGTCTGGTCCGATGTCAGCACACGTGATGCAGCACTCCCATCTCCCCACCGGCGGTGTCCAAAACACTACCTGCGGCACGCCAGCCAGCGGGACCCGCAGCGTTCCCCCGATCGGACGGCCCCGTCGGCCCGCTTAACCCTGTCAAGAACCTGCACCGGCAAATAGTGCTCGCAGCAACAATTGTCATCGGGAGCGTATGCACGCCACCCGGCATCCGACAGCGTCCGGCGCCGCGCTCCAGTACGCCCGAGCCACTCAGTACGGGCCGGCCTTCCACAGACTGGTGGCCGCCGACCCGTAGTCGACGGCCACCAGTGTTCAAGTGGTCAATTCGCTAATGGACGGCTACCGACTGCTTGTTGTAGTTCTTGCCCTCACCGTCCGGCTTGTAGCTGCTCTCCACGTTCCCGGCGATGTCGATCGAGAACCAATTCACGGTCGTATCGCTGTTCACCGTGATGCCCTGCACCCCCTCGCGCATCCCGGCCAGGGCCAGCTTGGGCGAGTTGTACGTCGGCCGGCTGCCGTCGAGAGTGTAGTAGACGTTCGCCGGCTCGCTGGTGCTGAAGGTGAAGGCGGTGGCACCCGCTTCCTGCTTGACGGTCCTCAGGCTGGTCCGCGGCTGGATCTTGTCCGTCGCGTACGCCCGGGCCACCTCGAGGATGGCGATGTTGCCGTTGGCGAACTCCATCGCCTCCTCGTGCCCCTCGGCGAACGGTGGCTGGAAGCCCACCGCGGTGAACCGCTTGGTGGTCGGGTTGTAGATATCCGCGCCGACCTCGAAGTCCCAGCCGATGATGCCCCGGTTGTACCAGTGCTCGTCGGCGCTGTTGCCGGCCGCCGAGTACAGCACGTCGGTCACCGGTCCGGTGCGGCCCGGCCAGATCGCCGTGCCACGGTATTCCTGCACCCGGGAGAGGATGTAGTCCGAGGAGGTCCAGAAGTACGCCTCGGTGCCCTGGTCCACCCGCGGCAGCACCTCCCGCCCCGCGGCCTTGTACGTCCCCGGCGGCCACATGAAGTACCCGCCGTAGGAGTGGGTGTTCATCGAGAGCTTGATGTTCGGGAAGTGGTCGACCAGCCAGACCTCGTTGCGCGCCTCCGGCTCGGACAGCTCACCCGGACCGGCGAAGGTCTCGCCGGTGCAGTTGGTCGCCGACGCGCCGACGTAGCCGTCGAAGACGGAACCGACGGAGAAGTTCCGGTTGATATCCACGCCCCAGGCGTTGCGGGCAGCGGGGTCCCCCAATGACGCCGAGCAGTAGTTGGTCATGTTCTTCCGCTGCATGTTGTAGTCGTACATGCTGTAGTGCGCGCCGTCCGGGTTGACGACCGGCAGGATGAAGATGTCCAGGTCGTCGACGATCGTGCGGGTGTTCGGGTCCTGCGCGTAGTTGCGCAGCAGCCGCTCGGCGGACTCCACGCAGACCAGCGGGGTCACCCACTCCCGGGCGTGCTCCTGGCAGTAGAGGAAGACCCCGACCTTCGAGCCGTCGCGGTGCTTGCCGATCCGTAGCACCTTCATCTGGAACGGCTCGCGGGCCACGCTCGCCGGTGCCCTCAGGTTGTCGGTCAGGTTGGTCACCGGAGCGGCGGCCACCACGCCCGTGCCGGCGTTACCCCGGTACGTGCTGGCCGTGAGCAGCTTGGCCGCGTCGGTGTTGCCGTTGACCGCGGCGACGACCTGCGCGGCCGTGCTGGTGATCGCGCCGGAGCCGTTGGTGGCCAGGCTCACCGTGACGGCCTTGCCGGACACGCTCACCGTCAGCGGCGCGTTCGCCGCGCCCGGGTCGACCAGCGACATGGTGACGTCGTTGCCGCCCTCGAAGCCGTACGCCGTCGAGGTGACGTAGACGATGCTCGCCGCGGCGGTGCCGAACTGCGCCTGCGCGTTGCGCCGGTAGCCGTTCGTCTTGTACGGCAGGTCGATCAGCTCGGTCAGCTTCGGGAACTCCGCGGCCAGCCCAGTGAACCGCGCGGTGACCTCGGTCGGGTCCAGGTAGTGGTCGACGAAGTCCGACACGTACGGGTGATCACCGGTGACCTTGCGCGGGCTGCCCAGCCACTTGGAGACGTCGACCGTGACCGAGCCACCCTTGTTGCTGGTGATGGTGGCCTTGGCCGGTGCGGCGTTGATGGCGACCGGGTTGCTGAACCGGTGATACATGTACTGGCCGGCGTCGGTGAACCGGGACATGGTGGCGGTGCCGCCGGAGCCGATCTCCGTGCCCGGCCCGCTGTCCCAGCTCGCCGTCAGCACCGTCGTCGAGTCGGTGCCGGCGCTCGACTTCACCTCGACGTTGAGGAAGAGCTGGTCGTTGAGGCTGGAGAACCATTCGGCCCGCAGCACGGTCAAGGTGTCGGTGCTGGCCGTCGCAGCCGTCGCGGCTCGGATCGAGGCGGACCGCTCGGCCATGTTCTCCGCGTAGTCGCTCTGGTCGGAAATGGCGTCCTGCACGTCGAAGCCCTTGTCGCGCAGCGCCTGGCTCTCCTCCGGGCTGAGGATCGCGTGCACCTCGATGCCGTTGTCGACGGCTTGACGTACTCGGCGAGGTCGACGCCGAGTTCGTTGAGGCGGTCGATGCCCGCCTTGTCGGCGACGACGATGCGCATCAGGCCGACGCCGTTCTGTTCGCCGGTCGACGACCGGTCGGGGACCACCGCGCTGTCCGACGCCGGAGTCGCCAGGCCGGGTGCGCCGACGGCGAGCGCCAGCGGTAGCACGAGCAGGGCCAACAAGCGGCGCGGTCCGTTGGATCTTCTTGTACTCCTCATGAGAGTCCTTCCGGCGAGGCGATCCCGAGAGCCGCGCAGTCAAGGTGTCCGGTAGACGACCTCGATTGCCGCAGCTGCGCAAAGTGTGATCGCCGCCTCACCATCAGTCAAGATCGATGGGGGCTACGGAAGCAGACGCGAGTCTCAGCTGTTCAGGTACGCGAGCACCGCCAGCACCCGCCGGTTGTCGTCATCCGACGGCGGCATCCCCAGCTTGCTGAAGATGTTGTTGATGTGCTTGCTCACGGCCTTCTCGGTGACGAACAGCCTCCCCGCGATCGCCGCATTCGACCGCCCCTCGGCCATCAGCCCCAACACCTCCCGCTCCCGGGCGGTCAGCTCCCCCAACCGCTGCGCCCCGGAATTGCGGGCCAGCAACGCGGCGACCACCTCCGGGTCCATCACCATGCCGCCGTCGGCCACTCGGCGCACCGCGTCGATGAACTGGCCGACGTTCGACACCCGGTCCTTGAGCAGGTAGCCGACTCCCCCACCCCGGTCGGCGAGCAGTTCCCGGGCGTACAGCTGGTCGACGTGCTGGGACAGCACGAGGATCGGCAGGCCGGGCAGCTGCGTGCGGGCCGCGAGCGCCGCCTGCAGGCCCTCGTCGGTGAAGGTCGGCGGGAGGCGTACGTCGAGGACTGCGACGTCGGGGCGGTGCCGGGTGAGCGCCGGCAGCACGGACGGCCCGTCGGCGACCGCCTCGACCACCTGGTAGCCGTACGCGTCGAGGATGCGCGTCAGCCCGTCCCGGAGGAGGGCGAGGTCCTCCGCGATGACAACTCGCACGGCAGCTCCATGGTCACGACGGTGGGTCCGCCGGGCGGACTCGTCACGGTCATCGTGCCATCGAAGGCTGCCAGCCGGCGTCCCACGCCCGCCAGGCCCGTTCCCGCGTCCGGCGACGCGCCACCGCGGCCGTCGTCGCCGACCAGCATCCTCAACACACCGTCGCGGTGCACTACCTGTATCCAGGCGCGGCCCGCGCCGCTGTGCTTGGTGACGTTGGTCAGCACCTCGGCGACCGCGAAGTACGCCGCGGATTCGACCGCCGCCGGCGGGCTGCCCGGTAGCCGCACGTCGACGTCCACGGGCAGCGGCACGGCCAGGGCGAGGGCCTGCACCGCCCCGTCCAGGCCACGCTCGGCGAGCACCGGCGGGTAGATGCCGCGTACGAGATGCCGCAGTTCGGCGAGGGCATGGCCGCTGGCCTCCTGCGCCTCGGTCAGCAGCCGCTGCGCCGCCGCCGGGTCGTCGGCCAGCAACTGCTCGGCCAGGCCGATGCTCATCCGCAGCGCGACCAGCCGGGCCTGCGCCCCGTCGTGCAGGTCGCGTTCGATCCGGCGCAGCTCGGCGGCCTGCGTGTCGATGGTGTCGGCGCGGGTGGCGGCGAGGTGCCGGACCCGCAGCGCCAGCTCCTGCGCCCGGGTGGGCGTCAGGAAGAAGCCGGCGAAGCGGAAGTGCAGCCAGACCAGCCACGGCGCGACGGCCAGCCCACCGGCCAGGAACAACCACCCCTGCGGTACGGAGAGCAACGCCTTCACGATGTTGTCCATCGGCCAGAACACGCCGTAGCCGTACCAGTCGACGGTGAGGTGCAGCGCCAGCGGCACCAGCAGGACGCCCTCCAGCCCGTACGCCAGCAGCGCGAACGCCAGCAGGCAGGCCCCGCCGGTGATCGCGCCCGGGATCAGCCAGGCGAAGTCCCGCCAGGTCGTCGGGTCCCCGACCACACACCGGAACCGCTTCCAGGTGCCGAGCTGGGCGTCGGCCGGCACCAGTTGGTACGGCGACGCGATCGGCAGCCCGCACCACCGGCTCAGCCTCCGTTGCAGCGTCAGCGACAGCCGCACCAGCACAGTCACCGCCGGGAAGAGCGCGAACCCGATGCCGAACACCGGAATCAGCGCGAGCGAGACCACCGACAGCGCGAACAGCAACGTGTTGGTGGTCAGGCTCAGCAGGGCCACGGCCAGGCCCTGCACGGCGGCGAGCGCGCCCGGCCGGAGCTGCTGCCAGACGACGGCACGTACGGAGCTGTCCACGGCGCCATTCTCCGCCCGCGACGCCACCGGATTCGATGGTGCTACCACCACCTCCGTACGGGACCTGGCACTCCTGCCTTCGACCCTCGCCGCCCAAAGGATCGAGGACATGACCACAAGACTGCAAGAAAAGCACCGGCTGGCCGGCCTGGCACCCGGCCGCCGCAGCAAGTACGTCATGCTCGTCTTCTGGCTCGTCCTCATCGCGGCGGCCGGGCCGCTGGCGATCAAGCTGACCGAGGTGCAGGACAACGACACCCTCGGCGCGCTGCCCGCCACCGCCGAGGCCAGCCGGGCGGTGCAGCGGGCGGAGGACGCGTTCCCGGACTCGCAGAAGCCCCTGGCCGTCGCGGTGTACGTCCGCGAGAGCGGGCTCACCGACGCCGATCGCGCGAAGGTCGACGGCGACCGCACGGCATTTTCCCGGTACGCCGACGGCGGCCAGGTGCCCCCGCCGGTGGCCAGCGAGGACGGGCGGGCGCTGCTGCTCTCCTTCCCGGTCGCCGGGGACGCCGACCAGCGCGCCGACGCGGTGGCTGATGTCAAGCAGCGGCTGACCACTGACGCACCGGCCGGCCTGCGGACGGCGCTCACCGGTCCGGCCGGCGCCGAGGACGACGTCTTCGACGCGTTCGGCGGCATGGACACCACGCTGCTGCTGGCGACCGCGGCGACCGTCGCGTTGCTGCTCCTCGTCACGTACCGCAGCCCGGTCCTGTGGTTGATCCCGCTCATCACCGTCGCGGTGGCCAACCAGCTCGCCAGCGCGGTGGTGTACCTGCTGGCCCGGCACGCCGGGCTGGCCGTGGACTTCCAGAGCCAGAGCATCCTGACCGTGCTGGTCTTCGGTGTCGGCGTGGACTACGCCCTGCTGCTCATCGCCCGCTACCGCGAGGAACTGCGCCGGCACGCCGACCGGCACGCGGCGATGGCCGTCGCGCTGCGGCGGTCGATCGGCGCTATCGGCGCCTCGGCGGCGACCGTCGCGATCGGTCTGCTGTGCCTGCTCGCCGCGCACCTGCCGTCCACCCGGGGGCTCGGCCCGGTCGGCGCGGTCGGGATCGCCGCGGCGCTGCTCGCCATGACCACGCTGCTGCCAGCCGTGCTGGTCATCTGCGGACGGTGGCTGTTCTGGCCGTTCGTGCCGCGCTACTCACCGGACGCGGTCGGGCTCGACGTGGCGGCCGAGCACGGAGTGTGGCGCCGAATCGCCGGATTCGTCGCCGGCGGCCCCGCGCGGTGTGGCTGGGCACGGCGGCGGCGCTGGTGACTCTCAGCTTCGGCATTGGCAACCTCAGCATCGGCATGCCGCACGACGAGTCGTTCACCAAGGAGGTCGGCTCGGTCACCGGCCAGCGGATGATCGAGGCGCACTACCCGAGGGGAGCCGTCGCACCCGCCGAGATCCTGGCCGCCGCCGGCCCGGCCGACCAGGTGGTGGCCGCCGCCCGTACCGTGCCGGGGGTTGCCGAGGTGGGCGAGCCGGAGCGCTCACCAAACGGGCGTTGGGTGCGCATCGCGGCGGTCCTGGCCCACACGCCGGACAGCGACGCGGCGCTGGACACCGTCGACCGGCTCCGCGCCGCGGTGCACGCCGTGCCGGGCGCGCAGGCGCTGGTCGGCGGGGACACCGCGTACCTGCTCGACGAGGAGCGGACGGTCGGCCGGGACAACCGGGTCGTCGTGCCGCTGGTGCTGGCGGTCGTCTTCGTCATCCTGGTGCTGCTGTTACGCGCGCTGGTCGCACCGCTGCTGTTGCTGGCCAGCGTGGTCCTGTCCTACGTCGCCGCGATGGGCGCGGCCGGGCTGATCCTCGACGCGATGGGCTACCCGAAGCTCTTCGTCGGGATCCCGCTGCAGACGTTCCTGTTCCTCGTCGCCCTCGGCGTGGACTACACCATCTTCCTCGCCACCCGGGCCCGGGAGGAGACGGCGCGGCTCGGGCACCGGCAGGGCGTGCTGCACGCACTGACCGTGACCGGCGGGGTGATCACCAGCGCGGGCGTGGTGCTGGCCGCCACGTTCGGCGCGCTCAGCGTGCTGCCGCTGGTGCCGTCCGTCCAGACGGCCGTCATCATCGGCGTCGGGGTGCTGCTCGACACGTTCCTCGTCCGCAGCCTGCTCGTCCCGGCGCTGGCGCTGCACGTCGGCCCCCGGACCTGGTGGCCGAGCACGCTCGCGCGGCCGGCATCCCGGCCGGTCGCGGCCCCGCCGGTCGAGCGGATACCGGCGGCGTCGTAGGAGCCCGGCGGGCGACGCCCGCCCGGGGAGTGCTCACGGGGCGCCGGCCGTACCCAGAGGTACGGCGCGCCGCACCCCGGTACGCGAAATCGGGCGGAGCCGGCCTGAACTGACATCCGGTGGTCGCGTGACCCCCGGGCCCAGGTGCCGATCGGATGATCGCCCGGTCAGGCCGCCACGGCGTACGGCTCCGGGTGGGCCGCGACGCGACGCTGGTCGTAGTCGGGGGCGAGGGTGCCGAACAGGCGGTCCCAGATCGACGTGTAGAAGCCGAGGTTGACCGCCGGCTCGACGTGGTGTCCCGCGTGCAGCGTCGGGGTGGCGACCCAGCGGAACACCCGGCTGCGTCGGGCCGCCGGCGGGAGCACCTCCACGCCCAGGTGCCCGAAGATGCCGAAGACGAGGTTCACCGCGGTGTAGGCGAGGATCGCCCAGACCGAGAACGCGTGCGTCGCGAGCGCGGCCAACCAGAGCCCGCCGAATCCGAGGATCTCCAGCGGGTGGAGCGCGTACAGCGTGGCGGGGCGGGCGTCGACGAACCGGTGGTGCAGCGCGTGGGCGAGCGGGAAGAGCCGGGGCCGGTGCGCGACCGCGTGGCCGGTGTACATCAGCAGGTCCATCAGCAGGAGCAGCAGGACGAAGTCGGCCAGGATCCGGATGCCCGGGTCCGCGTTCAGGTGGATGATCCCGGCCCGCCACAGGCCCCAGCCGGCGACCGTGACCACCGCGTTCATCAGGATCGCCCCGGCGGCGAGCCACACCTGCAGCCGGCTGATCCGGCCGGGGTCGGGCAGCAGCCGTACGACCGTCGGCAACCGGAGCATGGCGTTGCCGACGCCGACCGCGGTCAGGAAGAGGATCACGTTCTCGAGCAGGGCGAGCCCGACCACCTGGCCGACATCGAGCCGCCACGCCCAATCGAGCACCGCATCCACGTCTTTCAGTATCCACCGCTCCGGGGAGCTCGGGACGCACCTGATTCGCGGATCGCGCAACAGGCCAGCGCGAACGTCCATAGCCTGGCAGGTGAGAGCACTTCGAGAAGTTGACGGAGGACACCGTGACCAAGGCCGTCAGGGAAGCGCTTGAGGGCGTCAGCGAGATCCAGCTGACCGTGACCGGCCGGAAGACCGGACGGCAGATCACCCACCCCGTGTGGTTCGTCCAGGAGGAGGAGAGCGCCTTCCTGGTCCCGATCACCGGCTCGGACAGCGACTGGTACAAGAACGTACGTCAGACACCGATGGTGCAGCTGGCCGCCAACGGGACGGCGGTGAGCACGACCGCGACACCGATCACCGACGCGGACCGGGTCAACCACGTGGTGCAGATGTTCCGCGAGAAGTACGGCTCGGATCAGGTGGACCAGCACTACCCGAAGCACGACGTCGCCGTCCAGGTCTCCCTCACGTAGCCCGTCGGGTCAGCCGGTGACCGTCAGCGCGACCGGCATGCCCTGCCGCACCTCCAGTACGGCCCGCTCCCCCAGCGGTTGCGCCAGGTCGACGGTGGTGGTGCGGCGCGCTCCGACATCCCCGCACGCCGCGTCGCCGGCTTGGCGGTGCCCGATGACGATCACGACGAGGGCGTTGACCGACTCGACGGCCTCCGCGCTGTAGTCGGCGCCGCACGGCTGCCCGGGCCCGGGGAGCCGGTGAAGGCGACGGTCAGCCGCCGGCTCGTCGTCGCCCCGGTCGCCGACTCGATCGCCAGCCCGCTGTGCGGGTACTCGGGACCCCACGCCGGCGGCGTCACCACGATGGAGGGGGCGACCGCGATCCGGGTCAGCCGCACCGCCGTGCCCTTGAGGGTGTGTTCCCAGGCCGGGGCCGTGGCGGGGCCGCGGGTGGTGGGGATCCGCACAGTGGTCAGGCGCGCGGCGGTGACCTCCAGGGGTACGCATCCGGAGCAGGCGCCGACGCCCGCAGCTCTCAGTTGCGCGAGCGTTTCCTCGGCGGAGATCAGGGGGACCGGCCGTGCTCCCAGACCACCTTCCCGGTCGGTTGCCCGGCGGTGGGGAGCGCCGTGGCGGCGACGACCCGGCCGGCCGGCAACGCCTGCTTGTTGTTGTCCCCGTTCGCCGGTTCCCAGTCGCCGACCTGCCCGGTCAGCTCCCCCACCGGCACGAAGCCTTGCGTTCCGCCGGCGTCGAGGACCGCCTTGTCATACCGGGCCAGGGCGTCGCGCGCCTGCTGGTGCAGCCTGTCCAGGTCATCCCTGCCCGGGCCGCTGCCGGTCGCGGCGCAGCCACCGAGCAGGGCCACCGCGGTGACCCACACCAGCCAGCGCCGTCCGCCCATCCCCGCTCACCTCCGCACCCCTTCGACGTCCGCCTGCCCCGTCAGGGTCCCGGAAAGTCCGGTCGGTGTCACCGGAGTCAGCTCGAAATGCACGGTGCGGCCTGTCCTGGCGCGGCCGAGCCGGTGCATCAACGGCACCAGCACCGCGTGCAGCATCGGGTGCTTGCGCCTGAGCGCCCGGCTGGCGGCGGCGTACTCCGTCCCGCCCAGCCGGCGGGCGGTCGCCTCGATGGCCGGCCCGGTCACTCGTCCATGAGCCGTGGAGGGGGCAAGTGTGACCTGCGGATTGTTCCGGATCCGCTTGGTCTTCCACGCCTTCTCGAAGCTGCGCACGTATGCCCGCTCCCCCACCACAGCGACGCTCAACGGCGTGGGGACAGGTGTTCCATCACGCTTGTAGGTGGTCAGAACCGCGGTCTTCTGCCGCACAAAGGGCCCCCACGGACGGGCGGAAGCCGAGTCGACGTACCCGACGACCCACCCCAGCTCGCGCAGCCGATACATCAGCGCGACCATGGCCAGCACGGCCAACAGCAGGACCAGCCAGGTCTGCATCGCGCTACCGCCGACATCACCGTCGATCGCGTGCGACACCGTGTGCGCCACCCCGCCGACCACGTACCCGGCCAGGGCCACCGCGAGCGCGTCGGACCAGATGAGGGCCAGCAGCAGGGTCGCCCCGATGCCGAGCTGGAACGCCCCCACGTCGTGCACGAAGTGCTCGCTGGGCGGAAAGTCGACCGCCGCGCTGAACGAGGAAGGTCCCACCAGCGCCCATACCCCGATGACCATCGCCGCCAGGCCGAGCAGCGCGACCAGGATCCGCACAATTCTTCTCATGCCCGCTTGACGGGACACCGCCGGACGATGTGACACGGGGAGCCGGCCCCGAAGAGCCGGCTCCCCGCAGCAGAAACGTCAGCCCTCGTAGACCCGCCGCACGTCCACCTCGACGTCGATCCCGTTCTGCACGAAGACATCGGTGAACCGCTTGCCCCACTCGACCGCCTCGTCCCGGGACCGCACGTCGACCAGGGCGAACCCGGCGATGAGTTCCTTGGTCTCGGTGAACGGCCCGTCGGTGACGGTGGTCTTGCCCTTGGACACGGTGATCCGCGCCGCCTCCTCCTTGCTCGCGCAAAGGCCTTCGGCGGCGAGCAGCACCCCGGCCTGGACGACCTCCTCCATGAAGGCGCCCATCGTCTTCATGAACTCGGGGCTCGGGTCGAAGTTGCCCGGGGATGTCCTCGTCCAGCTTGTGCATGATCATGTAACGCATCAGTGCTTCCTTTCCACAAGAGTCACGGTGGTCAGCCACCCGAAGATGAAGACCGAGCCCAGCGCCATCCGGACGCTGATGCTGTCCTGGTCGGGCCAGGCCATGACGACGACGGTCGCCAGAGCGCAGGCCAGGGAGAACATCGCCCAGCCGCGCCGGCCGGTGCGCAGGTACCGGCGGGCGAAGACCAGGCAGGCGATGGTGAGGGACCCGAAGGCCAGCATGGCGCCGACGCCGTGGCCGATGGCGTGCCAGCTCAGCGAGTCGGGCGAGCCCTCGGGCGCGCCAGCCGGCCAGCCCATGCTCGGGTCGGAGGGCATCGCCCCGGCGACGATCAGGCCGATGCCGAAGACCGCCACCAGCGCCGGCCCCCACGTCCCGGCTGGCGTCCCGCCCAGGGCCCGCCGCAGACCGAGAGCACCGGCGAGCGCCAGCAACCCGGTGAGTACGAAGTTGGCGGTCTGGATCCAGCCGTGCTCGCCGAGGGCGAGCAGGCTGAGCGGCTGCCGGCTCAGGTCGAACCCGTCCCGGGTGAGCACCTGCGCCGCCGCCACCACCCCGAACAGCGGCCCGGTGGCGATTCCGGCCGCGAGCAGGGTCCGCGTCGACAGGGCGCCGGTGACCCCGCTTCGCGGCATCGTCGTACTGGTCATCTCGATCTCCTCGTCATCGGCTCTCACTGACGCGTCGATCGGGTCGGCCGGGATCCGACATCACCTCTCAAGATTTTTTCTGCCGGCCGCTGGCGGCGGCGCGGTCGAGCAGCAACGCCCGCTCCCGCGCGTTGCCAGTGAGGGAGGCCGCGCGCTCGAACTCCGCACAGGCCTCGTCGTGGCGGCCGAGCCTGGCGAGCAGGTCGCCGAGCACGCTGGGCAGCAGGTGGTAGTTGGCGAGCGCCGGCTCGTCGGCGAGGGCGCGGGCCAGTTGCAGGCCGGCGGCGGGCCGTCGGCGAAGGAGACGGCGACGGCCCGGTTGAGTTCCACCACGGGCGAGGGCACGCGCCGGGCAAGCTCCGCGTAGAGCGCGGCGATCCGCGCCCAGTCGGTCTCGGCGGGGGTACGCGCCCGCGCGTGGCAGGCGGCGATCTCGGCCTGGACGGCGTACGGGCCGGGGGTGCCGCCGAGTGCCCGGGCCCGGTCGAGGGCGGCGAGCCCGCGGCGGATGAGGAGCTGGTCCCACCGGCTGCGGTCCTGGTCGTTGAGCAGGACGGGTTCCCCGTCGGGGCCGGTGCGGGCGGCGGTGCGGGAGGCCTGGATCTCCAGCAGCGCGGCCAGGCCGTGCACCTCGGGCTCGTCGGGCATCAGCCCCTGCAGGATGCGGGCGAGGCGCAGACCCTCGTCGGTGAGCGCGGGGCGCATCCAGTCGTCGCCGGCGGTGGCCGAGTAGCCCTCGTTGAAGATCAGGTAGATGACCTCCAGCACGGAGTCGATCCGTTCGGCGCGTTCGGTGGGGTCGGGGACCTCGAACGGCACCCGGGCGGCGGCGAGGGTCTGTTTGGCGCGGGTGATCCGCTGGCCGACGGTGGCCTCGGTGGTGAGGAAGGCGCGGGCGATCTCGGCGGTGGTGAGGCCGCCGACCAGCCGGAGGGTGAGCGCGGCCCGGGCGATCGGCGAGAGGACCGGGTGGCAGGCGACGAAGATCAGCCGGAGCAGGTCGTCCTCGATGCGTTCCTCGACGGCGGCGTCGAAGTCGGGGGTGAACTCCTCGCCGAGGTCGCGGCCGAGTTCGGCGACCTTGCGGTCCTCGGTCTGCCGGCGGCGCAGCGCGTCGATGGCCCGGCGCTTGCCGACGGTCATCAGCCAGGCGCCCGGGTTGGCCGGTACGCCGTCGCGCGGCCACGTCTCGAGCGCGGCGACGAGGGCGTCCTGGGCCAGCTCCTCGGCCTGACCGACGTCGCGGACCAGCGCGGCCAGGCCGGCGATCACCCGACCGGACTCCATCCGCCAGACTGCCTCGACGGTACGGCGTGCCTCGGACTCCCCCATGGTCACTCATCAGAGCAGCCCGGCCCGACGTTCTCAAAGGAAGTAAAGAATCCTTGACATCGTGTCGGCCGTGCTTGACACTCATGGTGTCAAAGATTCTTTACCTGGGGGAGAGCTCGGTGGCCTTCGAAGAGAAACGCGCCTGGATCATGGCGCTGGTGGCGGTCGCCGGCTATGCCGCGTACGCGATGGTGGTCCTCGGCCGCGCGGACGGCGACCCGCTCGCGGACGTCTCCTACGCGGGCCCGCTGCTGGCGACGGTGGCCGCGGCGATCGTCACGTCGATCGCGCTGAACATCCTGGTGTCGATCGTCTCGCCCGAGGGGGCGAACGAGAAGGACCAGCGGGACCGGGAGATCCACCGGCTCGGCGAATACATCGGCCAGTCCTTCGTGATCGTCGGCGGGGTCGCCGCCCTCGCGATGGCCCTGGCGAACTGGGACCAGTTCTGGATCGCCAACGTCATCTACCTGTGCTTCGTGCTGTCGGCGGTGGTCGGCTCGGTCGCGAAGATCGTCGCCTACCGGCGGGGCTTCCAGTCGTGGTGAGGCCGACCCGGATCACCAACAGCATCCGGGCGCTGCGCTTCGCCCACGACGAAATGACCCAGGCGGAACTTGCCCGCCGGATCGGCGTGACCCGGCAGACCGTCATCGCCATCGAGCAGGGCCGCTACTCGCCCTCGCTGGAGATGGCCTTCCAGATCGCCGCCGTCTTCGGCGTACCCCTCACCGACGTGTTCCAGTACCCGCAGGAGGAATCGTGAAGGCCATCGTCCAGCACCGGTACGGCCCGGCCGACCTGCTCCGCCTCGCCGACGTCGACCGGCCGACCGCCGGCCCCGGCCAGGTGCTCGTGAAGGTCCGCGCCGCCGGCGTCGACCCCGGCGTCTGGCACCTGATGACCGGCCTGCCCTACGCGGTACGCCTCGGCTTCGGGCTGCGCCGCCCCCGCAACCCCGTCCCCGGCCTGGACCTGGCCGGCCTCGTCACCGCCGTCGGCCCGGGCGTCACCGGGTTCACGCCCGGCGACGCGGTCTACGGCACCGGCGCCGGCAGCTTCGCCGAGTACGCCCTCGCCCCCGCCGACCGGCTCGCCCCGAAACCCGCCAACCTCACCTACGCCGAGGCCGCGGCCGTCCCCGTCTCCGGGCAGACCGCGCTCACCGCCGTCCGCGACGCCGCCCGGGTACGCCCCGGCCAGCGGGTCCTGGTCATCGGCGCCGGCGGCGGCGTCGGCTCGTACGCCGTCCAGCTCGCCCGCGCGGCCGGCGCGCACGTCACCGGCCTCTGCGGGCCCGGCAAGCTCGACCTGGTCCGCTCCCTCGGCGCGGTCGAGGTGGTCGACTACACCCGCACCGACCTCCCCGACCAGCAGTACGACGTGGTCGTCGACACCGCCGGCAACCGGCCGCTGTCCCGGCTGCGCCGCGTCCTCCCGCCGAAGGGGACGCTCGTCCTGGTCGGCGGGGAGGCGAGCGACGGGAAGTGGCTGCAGGGCTTCGACCGGCAGCTGCGGGCGCTGGCGCTGTCACCGGTCGTCGGTCAGCGGCTGGTGCCGCTGGTGGCGAAGGAGAGCACGGCGAACCTGGTGGCGTTGACGGAGTTCATCGAGGCCGGGCAGGTCCGGCCGGTGGTCGACCGGACCTTCTCCCTGGCCGAGGCGGCCGACGCCATCCGGCACGTCGAGGGCGGGCACGCGACCGGCAAAGTGATTGTCGCCATCTGACACCGGTTCAGAAGGTTAGGGGTTCGAGTCCCTTCGGGCGAACAAGGTCAAGAGGCGTCTGACCTACCAAAAGAGGGTCAGGCGCCTCTTGTCGTTCCGTGCCGATCGACGGATTGGCGCTCGAATGGTGCTCGTACGACGAGGCTGTCCTACGTCCCGGCCTGTCCGTCTCCGTCGGTGTAGCCACGGCCGGGGTCGATTGAAGGACTCGATCGTGCGATGTGGGTAGACGAGGGGGAGCCGTCGCCGCCGAGGACCTCCTCGACAGCACGTTGGCCTTCACGCCTTGGGCGTAGAAAATACCCGTGGGCAGCCGCAACATGGTGTGCACGTCGAAGTCGCGCGGCGGATGGATCCGGTCGGCGGTCCGTACCCGGTTGCGCGGTCACCTCGACAGGCTACCGCCTCGGCAGCACGTGCCCGATGATCAGATCCAGCCGCGCCGGGCGGCCTCCATCCCGGCCTGGAACCGGATCTGGGCGCCGAGCAGGTCGAGCAGCCGGCGTACCCGACGGCGCATGGTGCGTACCGACAGGCCGAGCTGGCGGCCGATCGCGTCGTCCTTGACGCCCGCCGCCAGCAGCGCGAGGAGCTGGCGGTCCTCATCGGAGACTCCCTCCTCGCCGGCGGCCGCGTCCAGCGGTGTGGCCCGCTGCCAACAGGACTCGAAGACGATGGCCAACGCCTCCAGCAGCGCCGACGGGTACACCAGCGCCGTTCGCGCGGTCGCCGTGTCGAGATCCAGCGCGACCATCGCGACGCGGTCGTCGACCAGATGCATCTTGAACGGCACATCGGCCAGCACCTGGGCGTGCTCGCCGAGGTCCACCAGCCTACGGACGTCGGCGAGCGCACCGGGCGGCTCGAGCGCGTCGGGGTGGTAGACGGCGCGCCACCGTACGCCTCGGGCGAGAACAGCCGGCTCGACCGGGTTGCCGGCCGCGTGCACGTACGGCGGACGGTCGAACGCGCACACCTCGCGTACGGCGCTCTGCTGCATCCGTACGAATGCACGGCTGATCTCGTGCCCGGTCACCACCTCGACCGGCCCAGCCGTCGGCCGCTCCGTACGAGTGTGGAACAGCGCCGTGAGTTCGGCGACCGCGTCGCGGGCCCGGCGCAGCGCCTGTTCGGCGGGGTGGATCAGGGCGTCCAGCGCGGTCCGCGGATCGGCTGCGGTGTACAGGGCCGGCGGGCCCGCGAGCCGGGCGACCAGGCCCCGCCTGGAGAGCCGGGCAAGCGCGGCGGCTACCTGGTCGATGTGCTGCCCGCTCGCGGTGGCCAGGTCGTCCACGGTCGCCTGTGGCCGGGTCAGCAGCGCCCGCAACACCCGCTCGTCTCCGGCGTCAACACCGGCGCCCGCCAACGCGTTCATCTCGGAGGCCACGGCTGATTGTGGCCGGGATGTGCCATCGGCACCAACGTGACGTTGCCAACCATTGCCCACAGCGGGCGTGACTAGTTGCCTTCATACCCATGATTGTGTCCTTTACCGCCAGCAGGCGAGCCGTCGCGGGAGCGACCGTCCCGCTCCTGGCTCTGACGCTGCTCACTGCGGGTGCGGCGACCGCCGCGCCGGCCAACGGGCCACCCCAAACCGTGATCGTCGAGTTCGAGGCAGCCCCGACGATCGCCGCCGCGCCCGGGCGTGGCACCGTCGACGCGCAGTCGGCCGACCGGGTACGCCAGGCCCGCGAGGCGGTCAACAACGCCGAGCGCGGCGTGACCGAAGCGGCCAAGCGCGCCCGGATCGCGCTCACCCACCGGCGGTCGTACCACGTCCTGCTGCCCGGCATGGCGGTGCAGGTACCGGCCAACCAGGTCGACGCCCTGCGCCGGCTGCGCGGCGTCAAGGCGGTGCACGGTGTCGAGACGTTTCAGACCCGGGCCGTCGACGCCGTACCCGCGAACCTCCGCACCAACAGTGGCGACGCGGCGGCTGGCAGCCCACTGGACAGCATCCCGCTGATCGGCGCCCCGCAGGTGTGGCAGCGCAAAGACCCGGCCGGCCACCCTGTGCGCGGCGCCGGCGTCACCGTGGCGGTCATCGACACCGGCATCGACTACCAGCACCCCTCGCTGGGCGGCGGCTACGGCCCTGGCCACAAGGTGGTCGGCGGGTACGACTTCGTCAACGACGACGCCGACCCGGTCGACGACCACTACCACGGCACCCATGTCGCGGGCATCATCGCGGGTACCGGTGCGGGCGGCGCGATGGCGGTCACCGGCGTCGCCCCGGACGCCACGCTGACCGCGTACAAGGTGCTGAACGCGGGCGGGTCCGGCGACACCGAGGACATCGTGGCCGGCATCGAGGCCGCGGTCGACCCGACGAACCCGTACCGGGCCGACGTGATCAACATGAGCCTCGGCGGCGTCGGGGACGGCACCGATGCGGTCGGACTTGCCGCGACCCGCGCCGCCCAGGCCGGCGTCGTAGTGGTCGCCGCCGCCGGCAACTTCGGACCGGGCGAGCGGACAATCGGCACGCCCGCCGCCGCCGACGGCGTGCTCGCGGTCGGCGCCTCGACCAGCGGGCTGCGACTGCCGGTCGCGGACCTCGTCAGCCCGCTCAGGGAGCGCATCGAGACCATGCGTGATCCGAGTTCGGCGAACCCGCCGGCCAAGCCGGTGACCGGGGACGTGGTCGATCTCGGCTCGGGCACCCCGGACGACTACGCCAAGGCCGGCGATATCCGCGGCAAGGTCGTACTCATCGCCGGCGTGCCGTACGGCGGCCCCGACCTGGACAGCGACCCGTTCATCGAGGCGGAACGGCGCGGCGCGCTCGCCGCGATGGGGTACTTCACCGGGTCGGGCGTATCGGCCGCACCGGGCGAGCTTGCCACCCGAGCGTCAAAGGCCCTCGGCGCCCGGGACGACCTGCGTTTCAACCGGCTGGTCATCCTCGACATCGGCGACACCGGCCAGTACCAGCAGCTGCACACCCTGCTGGGCGCCGGGCGGGTCCGGGTGGCCATCTCGGGCGAGGATGCCACCGACCAGATCGCCAGCTTCTCCTCCCGCGGCCCCGACCCGCGCTGGCGGCTCAAGCCCGAGATCGTCGCGCCCGGGGTCGAGATCCGCTCGTCGGTGCCGACCGCACGTTGGGCGCCCGGCATTTTCCGGCTCAGCGGCACCAGTATGGCCGCCCCGCATGTCGCCGGCGCGGCCGCGCTCCTGCGCCAACTCTGGCCGGACGTGCCCGCGCCGCGGGTCACCGCCGCGCTGATCGGCTCCGCCAAGCCGTTGCCGAACGGCCCGGCCGTGGCCGGTGCCGGCCGGCTGGACATCCCGGCGGCGGTCCGTGCCGGCGTGACCGCCGATCCGGCCACGCTGTCCTTCGGCCTGGCCGACCTTTCCAGCGACCGGGTCGAGATCGCTCGGACCGTGACCCTGCGCAATGACGGCGGCAGTCCGGCGCGTCTCGGGCTGGGTGTGACGCCCGCGAAGGGCAGCCCGGGCGAGGTGCGGGTCGAGCCGAGCCAGGTGACCGTGCCCGCCGGTGGCCAGGCCACCGTGAGCGTACGGGTCACCACCACCGGCCCGGACCAGGGCAGTGGCGATGTCTCCGGCTGGCTGACGGTTGACGCGCCCACCGGCACGTCGGACCTGCGGGTGCCCTACCTGCTCGCGGTGCGCACCCCCTATGTGTTCGTCTCACCCGACCCGAGTGACGGCCACACCGAGGCCTTCGTCTACACGGTGGAGGCGGCCGCCGCGGCGCCGACGGTGGCGATCCGCTCGCCCCGCGGCCAGCAGACCGTGGTGACCCTGCGGGCCGACTTCGGCCTGTGGTGGCGGGCTCCGATCACCGGAAGCGAGCCCGGGGTCTACACACTGACCGCCACGGTGCCCACCGTCGCCGGGCCAACGCTGGTCGGGCGCACCAGTTTTGAGGTCGCCGAACCGCAGGGCGACAGCCGCTGGGACCTGGTGGGACCGCACTCGACCGGCGGGAAACTAAGCACCACGCCCGCCGACCCGAACCGGCTCGTCGTTGCGCCGTCGTACACCGCCGGGATCTGGCTCACCACCGACCGCGCCCGCAGCTGGCGGTACGAACAGCTCACCCTGGTGGCCGGCGTCGCGGGCCAGCCGATCGTGCTGATCGACCCGAAGCGCGCGGACCGGATGTGGGCCGCGGTCAACAACGTGGACGGGACCTATCAGGGCAAGGTGCTGCGCACCGACGACGCCGGCCGGACCTGGCAGACCCTGTCCTTCCCGGACACCCCGATCGACGGCTTTGCGCAGGATCCGTCCGGCGCGGTGCTGGCGGCGGTCAGCACGGACGCGATCCGGACCAGCCGGGACGGCGGCGAGACCTGGGCGGCGACCACCGCGCCATGGACCGGTGGCGTCAAGGACATCGTGTTCGCCGGGCCGGACCTGTACGTGGCGGCCGACGACGGCATCTGGCGGTGGGCCGGCCTGTCCGGCACGCCGCGGCTCGTCCGCGCCGCGGATGGCTACGACACCGCACCCAGCAGCCTGGCCGTGGCCGGCGACACGGTGGCGGTGGGCCAAGGCGACAACACCGTCTGGGGCACCACCGACGGCGGTACGACCTGGCAGCGGCTCACCGGACTCAACAGCCTTCTCTTCGCGCTCAGCGGCACCGGTGACACCCTGCTCGCCGACGCGTACCAGGAGACGCAGCTGAGCCGCGACCGGGGCCGGACCTGGACCAGGGTCGACAAGCCGGTGAACGCGGTCACGTACGACGTGGCGCAGTGGCCCGGCGACGACCGGACGCTGATGTTCGGGATGGAGGGCGTCGGCGTGTACGCCACCGGCGACACGAAGACCTTCACCCGGCTCGGCGTACCCGGCAGTCGGTGAACGCGCTCGCGGTGGCCGGCGGGCAGCTGCTGGCCGGCACCGACGCCGACCTGTACCGCACCCCGATGCCGGCCGACCCGGGCCGGCTGGACTGGGGCGTCTCCGGCGGCGAGGGCCAGATCGGCCTGTCGGTGCGCGGCCTGGCGGTCTCCCCGGCCGATCCGCGGACGGTCTGGAAGCTGGATATGAACGGCTGGTTCGGCATCCGGCTGCTGCGCAGTGGCGACGCCGGCGCCACCTGGTCGACCGTGGTCTTGAACGATCTCACCCCGCTGGGCCTGGCGGTGCACCCGGCCGACCCCCGACAGATCTTCATCGCCTATAAGGACCTCGTTGGCGCCGGACTGTTCGTCAGCCGGGACGGCGGCACGTCGTGGAAGAAGATCGACCACAATACGCAGTACTCGGCGGTGGCCGGTGACCCCAAGGACGCCAAGCGGCTGTGGCTGGGCGACCAGAACGGCCTGTGGCGTTCCGACGACGGCGGCGCCACCCGCGTCAAGGTGCTCGACGGCCCCGTCACCGCACTGCACCTGGACGGCCGGCGGATCGTCGCCGGCGGTCCGCAGATCCGGGTCAGCACCGACGGCGGGCGGACGTTCACGCTCGCGTACCAGATGGGTGCCGGCCGGCAGGGGCTGCCCATTTGGGTCAGCCAGATCGTCGAGTCCGGCGGCACCCTGTACGCCGGCACCAGCGCGTACTCCGCGGCCGGCCTCATCCAGGGCGGCCGGGGCGTGTTGCGCAGCACGGACGGCGGTCGTACCTGGGTGAACATCAGTGTCGGGTTGCCCGATCCGTCGGTGCGGTCACTGGTGGCGAGCCCTGACGGCCAGTGGCTGTACGTCGGCACGAGATCGGGTGGCGTCTACCGGCTGCCGATCCGTCGCTGAACCAAACGGTCGCATCGCTGGGGCGTCGCGCTGCGGCGCCCCAGCGGGACCCGCCGGGCCCTCCGGCGCACCCGGTTCAGCCGGCCGCCTCCCGCAGGAACCGCCACTACCGCGCGGTAGGCCGGTAGCCGAACCAGGTGTTGATGGCGAGCAATGGCGCGTTCTCCGTGTCATTGCCGGTGAACGCCGCGGTGTAGCCGGCCGCCCGGGCCAGGTGCAGGGAATCGTTCTTGGCAAGTTTGGCCAGGCCGCGACTGCGGAAGGCACGGCGCGTTCCGGTCATCCCGGACCAGTAGCGGTCGCGGCCGTCGGTCGGGGCGATCCGGCAGTCGCATTGAGACGCCAACTCCATGATGCTGGCGCCGATCCGCGACCACGAGGATGGCCCGACCGACCGGGTAACGGCGAGGCTGGCTCACCAACGGTCATGGCAACTGAGCTGTCGGTGCACCAGGTCAGCGACAGATCCGGACACCTGGCCAGCCGGCCCGGACCGCGTGCACCGTGACCGCCATCCGATACGTCCCGAGCATTGCCAGCCGCGGTGCGATCCTGTTCCGGGTCGCGCCGCGCCGTCACGACGCTGCCACCTTCGTTGAATCTCATTGCCGGCTGCTGACGACTCCGCGGAGGGGCCAAGCCGCAGGCCAGGGTCAAGGCTGCAACCTTGCGCGAGACTGCGCCACCTCGGCGCCATAACCCACGGCCCACAGCGCGTGCCACCGAGGGACCCCGTCCCGAGAACGCTTTTCGGACGACAGGCCCCGTGACGCGCTCTCGAGTCGGCCAGCAGGACGCCGGCGGTCTCTGCAACGCCGATGTCGGCTGCGGCACGGATAAGAGGATCCTGAATGGATGCCACAACTGAGCCGGCGCCCCCGCTCTATCTGGCGGGCGGCTACCTCGAGGTCCTCAAGCTCCGCGGCGGTGTACAGCGCTTCCGCCTCTGACACGGGGTAGCGTCTGTGCGCGCGCCGCGTCCTCATGGCAGGCACCGCCGCCGCCTAGACGACCTCGCTCTGTCTGTGCAAAGGCGCGGCGGCTGAACCCCGACCGACCGAGCAGATACGTTGAATATGCGACCTAGAAACCGGCGGAGACCTGCGAGTGTCCAGGACCGCCCACGACAAGCGCGAGCGCTACCAAACGAGACCGGCCAGGGACCCGTGGTGGCAGACTGCCGGGTCGGGGCGGAGCTCGGAAGCTCCGGCCCACCGGGAACCGCGATGATGCTGTTGCCTTGTGCAGCTGGCCTACGGCGCCGGGTACTGCACGACGTACACCGGCACACCGATCTTGGTCGTGTCGGCCGGATCGCCCACGCCGTTGACGACGTGGTCGATGGTTCCGGCGCTGAGGTTGACCGTCATGACGTGGTGCAGCTTGACGCCCGGGGTCTCGGGAACCTCGAAGCCGTTCTCGGTGTGGATCGCCGGGTTGTTCTGGTTGAAGACGTAGACGCCACCGCCGTAGAGGGTGTGCGTCTTCACGTGATCGCCGACCTTGTAGCCGGCGTATCCCTCGACACCGCCGTTCATCCAGTCGGCCTGGGTGGGCGGGTCGTACGGCAGTTCGTTCTGGTATAGGATCGTGGTGCCGTGGTCACCGTTCCAGACGGTGTTGTACTGCTGGAAGTGCTCGACGAACAGGCCCGTCGCGGTCACGTGGTCGCCGTTGATCACGGCACCGTAGCGGCCGGTGTTGGTGTTCCAGCGTTCGGTGTCGGAGAACCCCTCGACGCCGTGGTCGGCACGCCACACCCAGGTGTGGTCGATGAGCACGTTGTCGCTGTTGACCTCGAGCGCGATGTCGGTCTTGCCGACGTGCGGTCCACCGACCCGGAAGTACACGTCGGACAGCGTCGTCGGGTTGTCCGCTGAGCTCTTACGCTCGCCGTGCTTCTGGCCAACCCGCAGCAGCACCGGCGATTCCTCGAGGCCCGCGTCGACCGTGACACCGGCGATGACGACGCCCGGGACGCCAGCGACGTCGAGTGGGGTGGAGCCGTTCACGGCGGTGAGCGTGGCGTGCCCGAGCCCGAGCACCACGGTGTCTGGGCGCTTGACCCTGATGCTCCGCGCGATGTCGTACACACCGGGGGTGAGCAGCAGGTGCTTACCGCGCGCGAGTTGGCTGTTGATGAGCTGCACCGAGTCCGACGGCCTCGCGACGAAGAAGTCGGTGATCGGTAGCGTGCGGCCTGCCGTCATGCCGTTGGCCCACGAGGTGCCGCGGCTGTTCTGCTGCGCGGCGGGCACCCGGACGTTGTACCTGCCCTGCGCGTCCACGAACAGGTACGGCTTTTCCCGACTCAGGGGAGTGGCGTCCAGCGCCGTGTAGGGCGGGTTCGGGAAGGCGGCGTCGTTCGGAGCACCGACAACACCCGAGAAGACCTGGTTCCACACCCCGTTGGACCAACCGGTGACCTCGCTGTTGCGGGTCAGCCACTGCTGCTGTGACCCGTTGATGACGAACGGCAGCTTGGAGTCGGCGATGAAGCCGCCGCTGGCGTACTGCGGGCCGGCGGTGCAGTAGTCCATCAGGGACAGGTTGGCGCCGCTGACGTTGAGGCGACGCATGGACACGGCCTGGGAGACGGCCCAGAAGTCGGCCGAGGCGCGGCACCCGTCCTGGCCGGTCGCGTTGACGTTGATCGACAGATTGGACAGGGTTCGCCAGAAGTTGACGAGCGCGAGGCAGTTGCTCGTGCCGCCGTCCGCCAGGCAGCGGTTGTAGACCTCGACCTTGCCGTTGATGACGACGTCGTTGGGTGCGGCGCCCAGGCCCGAGATCTCGGTGTAGTAGCCGACCTTGATCTGCAGCGGGTGCTCGGCGGTGCCATACGATCCCGGCTTGAACAGGAACGCGTGGCGCTGGCTCCCCATCTCGTTGTCGACCTGGGTGGCGTGCGCCGCGTCGAGCGCCGCCTGGATCTCGGTGACCGGCATGCTGGGATCGACGATGGTGACATTCGACCCGAAGTCCGGGGTGGCGGGGGGTGGCGGGGAGGCGGCAGCAGCCGCTCCTGTCGTCATCACGGCGGTCGTCAGTACCAGACCGAGCGCGAACGCCCGCCCGAGTTGCCGGAGGCCGCCGTGCCGCCTCGCGGGCTCGTCATCACCAGGATGCTGGGTCGTCATGCGGTTCGTCCTTTCCACGGGGCGGCCGGCGCTACGGGCACAGCGCCGTCGGGCTGAATGCCGGGCAACGAAGATGGCCCAAGGGGTGCCGGCGGTGGGACGGGCAAAAGAGCCTTCTCCCGCGCCGGCGTGGCTCACGATTGCCATGGACCTGCCTCATCAGGGGGACGGGTGGCCGGACACCGGCGGCAAGGCCTTGGAGAGCGCTCTCACCGCTGCTTCGACTTGTATCAGGCCGTGAAAGATGTAGATGAGGATGTTTCTACCCTGTGAACTGATCCTGCGCTATGTCGCGCGGCCCTGTTTTTTTGGGCGCCGGCTGATCGTCCGGTCGGGCCGGTCGTCGACCGTGCTCGGCCTGCCGGCCCGCAGCCGTAGCCGGACCAGGAAGACCCACGTCAGGAGTCGGAAGACGGCCATTGGCGCCAGCCCCGCGGGCCCGCTGCCGCCCTCGCGGGCTGCAGCGGGTCCTGATGGTCCAGCAGCGGTAAGGCGGTCCCCTCGTTGAACCGGCCGAGGTGGGTCTGCAGGTCGACGGGGAAGGGGACGGATCTGGTGTTCGAGGGTTTCGAGGAGGTGGAGGTCGCCACCACGGACACGACCATCCACGGGCGCCAGGGCGGCGACGGCCCGCCGGTCCTGCTGCTGCACGGCATGCCCGAGACCCACCTCATGTGGCACCAGGTCGCGCCGCGACTCGCGGAACGGTTCACCGTGGTGGCCACCGACCTGCGCGGCTTCGGTGACAGCGGGAAGCCGCCGAGCACCCCGGACCATGCGCCGTACAGCATGCGCCAGGTGGCCCGCGAGCAGGTGGAGGTCATGCGGCTGCTGGGCTACGACACGTTCGCCGTCGTCGGGCACGACCGCGGCGCGCGCTGCGCGTACCGGATGGCGCTGGACCACCCCGACACGGTGACCCGCCTCGCGGTGCTCGACATCGTGCCCACCGGCGACGCTTTCGGCCGGGCCGACATGGCCTTCAGTCTCGGGTTCTGGCTCTGGTCGTTCCTCGCCGCTCCAGAGCCGGTGCCCGAACGCCTCGTCGCCCAGGCGCCGGAGGTGATCGTCGACTACATGCTCGACTCGTTGTCCGAGGCACCGGACGCCTTCCCCGCCGCCGTCCGGGCGGAGTACGTGGCGAAGCTCAGCGCCCCGGACGCCGTCCACGCGATCTGCGAGCAGTACCGGGCGGCCGCCACGCTGGACTACCAGCACGACGAGGACGACCGCGGCAACCGGCGGATCCGCTGTCCCGTCCTGGCGCTGTGGAGTCACGCCGGCCCGGTGGCGAGCTGGTACGAGCCGCTGGAGATGTGGCGGGCCTGGGCCGACCAGGTCGACGGAGGCCCCGTCAAGGCCGGCCACTTCCTGCCGGAGGAGGCCCCCGACGAGACGACCCGGCACCTCCTCGCGTTCCTCGGCTGACCACGCCCTGCACTGGGCCGTCGCGCCGAAGCTGGTCGCCCCCTGCTGCCCAGCGGCACCCGCCCGGACATCGACGGGCTCGACGGACGCCGCTAGTGATGGTGCGGCCGGTTGCGGACGAGAGCGAGGGCGAGCACGGCGGTGGCGAGGAAGACGATGGCATTCACGCGTAGCCCCGCCTGCACCCCCGCGGTCAGCGCCTCGGCGAGGGACGCCCGGACCGGATCGGGCAGCGGCTGGGTGCCGCTGGTGCCGGCGGCCACCGCCGACTGCACCGCGCTGCGGGCCGGCTCCGCGACCTGGTGCGCGGCGAGCCGCTCCGGCAGCTCGGCGAGCAGCCGGGTGGTGAGCAGGGTGCCCAGCAGGGACGCGCCGAGTACCGATCCCACCTGGCGGGCCGCGTTGACCGCCCCGGAGGCCATGCCGGCCCGGGCAGGCGCGACGCTGGCGAGCGCGGCGGCGGTCGCGGGGGCAACCACCAGACCGCTGGCGGCGCCGAAGAGCGCGAGCAGCGGCCAGCGCTGGCCGAAGGTGGTGGCCGGGCCCTGCGCGGCCAGGCCGAGGCTGGCCAGGCCGCCGAGGAGGAGACCGGCGGTGAGCGGCGCCTTGAAGCCGGTGCGGCGGATGGTCCGCCCGGCGCCGAACGCGGCGAGCGCGTAGACGCCGAACAGCACCAGCATCCGCCAGCCCGTGTCCAGCGGGTTGAGGCCCTGGGCGCGTTCGTGGAACAGGACGAGCAGGATCGCCACGCCGGTGAAGCCGAACAGCGACACGGCGGCGACGACCATGACGGCGCTGAACGAGGCCGACCGGAACAGCCGTACGTCGAGCATCGGTGCGGCGGTGCGCAGCTCGACCAGGACGAACCCGACCAGCGCGGCGGCGGAGCCGAGCCACGCGGTGACCACGGGCGGGCTGGTCCAGCCGTCGCGTCCGGACCGGATCAGGGCGTAGACGAACGCGGCGATGGTGACAGTGCCCAGCAGCAGGCCCGGCAGGTCGAGCCGACCGATGCCCTGCCGGGACTCGGCCACCCCGACCGCGGCGACGACGAGGGTGACCACCCCCAGCACGATCGTGGACAGGTAGACGGTGTGCCAGTGGTGCTGCCGCAGCAGCGCCCCGGCGATGAGCGGGCCCACCGCCAGGCCGATGCCGGAGGCGGCCGACCAGGCGGTGATGACCTCGGTGCGCCGGTGCGGGTCGGTGAAGGTCGCACTGAGGATGGCCAGGCTGTTCGGCAGGATCACCGCCCCGCCGATGCCCGCCAGGAGCTGCCCGGCGATCACCCAGGCCGGGGTGCCGGCCTGCGCCAGCAGGGCCCCGCCGGCGATCATCGCGGCGACGCCGGCGCCGAACATCCGCTTGCGCCCGAAGCGGTTGCCGAGCGTGGCGGCGGAGAGGACCAGGCTCGCCACGGCCAGGGTGTAGGCGCTCGGGATCCAGATCAGGGTGGTCGGCTCGACGTGCAGGTCCCGCTGGATGGTGGTCAGGGCGGAGACGGTCGCGGTGATCTGCAGGAAGGTGATCGCCGCGCCCAGGCACATCGCGACGAGGGTCGCCACCTGGGAGCCGCGGGCGGGTGACGGCGGCGCCGACGCCGGCTGGGTGGTGGCCGGCCCGGTCGGGGCCGGGGTTCGCTGGTCGGTCACGTGTACTCCTGGAGGGGTCGGATCCGCGGTGATGCCGGCGGGGAAGGCGGTGCTTCCCGCGCCGGTGGCGCGCGGCGGGAGGTGAGGGGCGGCGGTCACGGGAGCTGCGGGTAGAGCGCGGCCACGCCGCCGGAGAGCTTGCCGCGCACGTCGCGGCTGAGGTCGGATCCTGTCCGGGTGGTAGTGTCGGCCAGCTAGCTTGTGCAGAAGCAAGCCAGCCAGGGACCAGTGAAGCACCTGACTAGCGTCAACGCAAGTCAGCCCGTACGCTGGTCGTTATGACGGATCTACGGGACGACCGGGACGCCTGGTCGATGGCGAACTGCTCGATCGCCCGGGCGATGGACATCGTCGGCAGCAGGTCGGCGATGCTCACCATGCGTGAGGCCCTGCTCGGTACGCGCCGTTTCGACGACTTCGTCCACCGGGTCGGTCTCGGCGAGCCCGCCATGGCGGCCCGGCTCAAGGAGCTGGTGGTCGCCGGCCTGCTTGAACGGGTCCCCTACCGGGAGCCGGGGCAGCGCACCCGCCGCGAGTACCAGCTCACCCGCAAGGGCCGTGAACTGCTGCCCGTCATCACCGCGCTGCGCACCTGGGGCGACACCTGGGCCGCCGACGACGCCGGTCCCGCCGTCCTCGCCACCCACCGGGAGTGCGGCCACCGCGTCCGGGCGGCGCTCCGCTGCGAGCTGGGCCACGACGTCGACGAGGGCGACGTGGACATCGTCGCCGGACCGGGCCTGATCCGCAGCAACTGACGACCGGCGGACATCGGCCGCGGTCCACGGTGCGGGCAGGATGGGCACGTGGACATCGAGCCGGTCGACGTCGCGCCCGAGCGGGCGTTCCCCTGGGCCGTCCTGCGCCAACGCTGGCGGAACCTCACCTTCGTGCACTGGGCCGTGCCACCGGAGGTCGTCGCGCCACTGCTGCCCGCCGGCACCCGACCCGACACGCTCGACGGGCTCACCTACGTCGGCCTGATCGGTTTCCGGATGGTCGGGCTGGGCCTCGGAAGGGGGCCGGGAGTGCCGTACTTCGGCAGCTTCTGGGAGACCAACGTCCGGCTGTACTCGGTCGACGGCACCGGCCGGCGGGCGGTGGTGTTCCGGTCGCTCGACGCGTCCCGGCTGGTCCCGGTGCTGATCGCGCAGCTGAGCCTGCGGCTGCCGTACAAGTGGTCGGCGATGCGGCTGGACCGGGACTGTGACCGCTACACCTACCGCTGTCGGCGCCGCTGGCCCGGCCCGGCCGGTGCGACCAGCCGGATGGTGGTCCGGGTGGGTGAGCCGATCGCGACCCGACCCCGCTGGAACACTTCGTCACCGCCCGCTGGGGCCTGCACACCCGGGCGTACGGGCGCACACTGCACCTGCCGAACTGGCATCCCCAGTGGCCGCTGCACCGGGCCGAGCTGCTGCACCTGGACGACGAGCTGATCAGCGCCGCCGGGCTGCCGCCGCCGTCCGGACCGCCGGCGAGCGTGCTCTACTCCCCCGGCGTCCCGGTCCGGTTCGGCCCACCGGTCACCGTGCGCCAATCCCGCTGACCACCCGGGCCGACGCGGGACCGCGTCCGTCGTCCCCCGCTCGGCGGGTGGCGGTGATCAGCACGTCGACCAGCCGGGCCAGGTCGGTCGCCCCGTCCGGGTCATCGGCGCGGCGGGCGACCACCAGCGCCGGGGCGGCCAGGTCCAGCACCACTCGGTCGCGCCGCAGCACGAAGCGCAGCGGGTCGTGGGTGCCGCAAGCACGCCCGGCTGCGTCGCCCAAGCCGGTGCATCAGTGGCACGAGCCAGCACGTCTCCCGGCATCAAGGTGTTGGCGGGCGAGCCGTCCGCCGGCGGAGAGCGATCCGGCCGGTGCGCTCCCGCAACTTCCGCGCCGTCCGACCCAGCTCGAACGCGATCCGGGCGGCCTCGTACGCCTCTGCGGCGCCCGGCTCCGCCATCCGGCGCGCGCGCAGGTCGTCCCACTCCGCGTGCTCATCCATCTTTGGGTCCCCTCGACGATGCCGGCCGCTCTGCCAGCCATCGCTCAAGAGCCCAACGACGGTCAACGCGCAGGGTGCTGGTGCTGTTCGTCACGTCTCGGCGACACTTCCGCCACCGGTCGGTCAAAGCGCAACCGATCGCGCCGGGCTCAAAATGTCGGGTCCGGGATCACCCGGGTGCCTAGCGTCGGTGGCGGAAAACGGAAGGAGCACCGGGTGCTGGAGCGGCTCAACCAGGCCATGGCGCACATCGAGCGGCACCTCGACCAGCCGGTCGAGGTGGCCGAACTGGCGCGGATCGCGGTCACGTCGGAGTACCACTTCCGGCGGCTGTTCTCCGCCCTCGCCGGCATCCCGCTGTCCGAGTACGTCCGACGGCGGCGGCTCACCGTCGCCGGCGCGGAGGTCCTCGCCGGAGAGGAGTCGCTGCTCGACATCGCGGTCCGCTGGGGGTACGGCTCGAACGAGGCGTTCGCCCGGGCGTTTCGCGCCGTGCACGGCGTCGGTCCGAGCGAGGCCCGGCGTACGGGGGCGGCGCTTCGCGCCCAGCCCCGGATGTCCTTCCGACTCGTCGTCGAAGGGAGCACCAGCATGCGATACCGGATCGTGGAGAAGGACGACTTCCGCCTGGTCGGCCGCAAGGCCCGCGTCCCCCTGGTCCACGAGGGGATGAACCCGGCCATCGTCGCGTTCATCCGGAGCATCGGACCGGAGACCGTACGCCGGATGGAGGCGCTGTCCGACCAGGAGCCGAAGGGCATCGTCAACGTCAGCGACGACCTCGCCGGCAGCCGGGAGGAGGGCACCGAGCTGGACTACTGGCACGGGGTGGTGACCGGCGCCGATGCGCCGGACGACATGGCGAGCCTGCCGGTGGCAGCGGGCACCTGGGCGGTCTTCGAGTCCTCGGGGGAGTTCCCGCAAGCGTTGCAGTACCTGTGGCGGGACGTGTTCACCCAGTGGTTCCCGTCGAACCCATACCAGACCCGGCCCGGCCCGGAGATCTCAAAGGTGCGCGTGTCGGCGGACGGGAAGCGGGCCGAGGCCGAGCTGTGGATCCCGGTGCGGCGGACCTGAGGTTCTCAGCCCTCGGCGGCGGCCCGCGCCAGGCAGGCCGGGACGTCGCCCGCGTGGTACGGGTGCTCGCTCGGCTCGATCGCGGCGAGGAACATCGCGTACACCGCGGCCAGCCGCAACGGGGCGACCGGACGCAGCAGCGCGACCGCCCGCTCCGGGTCGCAGCCGGGCACCTCGGCCCGCCACCGGCCCGCCCACGCCGCCAGCATCGGCGCGGCCGTCGCCGGGGCGAGGGTTTCGGTAAGCCGCAGGATGTCGAAGGCGGGATGGCCGACGAACGCGTCGCCCCAGTCGATGGTCACCCGACGCTCGCCGTCGCCACGCACGTTGCCGGGGTGCAGGTCGCCATGGACGAGGGTGTCGGGCAGCCCGCAGCGGCGTACCTCGTCGAGGCGATCGTCGAGGCCGGCGAGCAGGCCGTCCACGGTGGAGACGTCGTGCGGGGCGAGGGCGGCGCGGATCCACCGGGCCAGGGCCGGCCCCCGCCGGTCCGGTACGCCCGCCGTGACCAGCGCCGGCACCGCGTCGGCGGCGCGGAGCTGGACGGCGTGGTGGTCGGCGGCGACGGCAGTCCGCTCCTCGACGCCGGCCGCGTAGCGGTCCTCGCCCGGCACGTGGTCGAGCAGCACCCGGCCCGCCCCGTCGTCGGCGAGCACCGTCGGGGTGGCGCCCGGCGCGGCGTCGGCGAGCCAGCGCAGCACCGCGCCCTCGTGCCGGAGGAAGACCGGCACCTGCTTGAGCCAGGTGCTGCCGTGCCCGCCGTCGAGGCGCCAGATCGCCGAAAGGTTCCAGGTGCGCTGCTGCGCGACGGCGGTGACCGGCCGGCCGAGGCGGTCCAGCTCGTCGGTGGCCCAGGCGATGCTGCCGGCCGGGCCGCCCGGCTCGGCCCACGGGCCGCGCAGCGGGTGCGGCGACAGGTCCACCGACACCGGGTCCAGTGGCACGGCCGGGCGTTCGGCGACCTGGCCCAGGTAGGTGAGGTGGCCGCCCGGCGGCTCGGGCCGGTCGGCGGCGAGCAGCCGCAGCACCGCCACGTCGAGGCCGTGCCGCCGTCGCGCCTCGGCGACCACCGAGCCGATCTCCTGCCACCACGGCTCCGGCACGTCGTACGCGGGGAGGGCGCCCAGCTGCTCGCCGGCCTGGTCGACCAGCAGGAGGGTCACGGTGCGGGACACGCCGGGACGGTAGCGCCCGGCGCGTCGTGGTGGCGAAGGGATTACCGCGACCCTGACGGACTCCGGGCCGGCCCTTCCGGGGCCGCTGGGGGTGAGCCCTGATGTCCCCGCCTCGTCCCGCTGCCAGGCTGACGCAATGATCGCCACCGATTCCCGCGCCACCGCGCCCGCCCCGTACGCCTGGTTGCGGCCGACGGCCCTGACCGCCTCGATGCTGCTGTTCGGCTACGGCATCCTCCGCCTCCTCGACGGCCTGGACGGGCACCGCGACAAGTCCGCGTGGCCCTGGCTGGCCGGGCACACCCTGTTCCTGCTCGGCATCGTCCTGTTCGCCGTGCTCATGGTGGAGCTGCGCGGTCTGCTGCTCGCCACCTCGCCCCGCCAGCGGGGGTTCACCGACGTGGCGACCGTGGCCGGGCTGGTCGGCGCGGCCGCGTTCGGCTGGGTGATCCTCGGCGACCTGTTCCCGCGGTTCGCCGAGGCGGTGTCGCCGCCGGACGTGGTGCTGATCGGCGGGCCGGCGCTGTTCCAGCTGGGCCTGCTCACGCTGCTGGTCCGCGCGGTCGTGGTCCGGCTGCTGCCGGCGTGGGGGCCGGTGCTCGTCCTGGTCGGCTTCCTCGCGATCGGGGTCGAGCTGGACCTGCTGCCGGTGGGCGCCGCGCTGGTCTTCGCCGGCCTCTTCCCCCTCGCCCGGCCCGCCCGCTGATCGTCGCGCCGGGCACCACCGGCGGGTACGGTCCGGGCATGGAGCAACGCATCAGTCTGGTCACCCTCGGCGTGGCCGACCTGGCCCGGGCCCGCGCCTTCTACGAGCGGCTCGGCTGGCGGGGTCAGGAGGTCGAGCAGACCGTCTTCTTCCAGGCCGGCGGGCTGGCCGTGGTGCTCTGGGGGCGCGACAAGCTGGCCGACGACGCCGGCTTGACCGATCGGGGCGCCGACGGGTTCGGCGGGCTGAGCCTGGCGCAGAACGTACGCAGCCGCGAGGAGGTCGACGCGATCCTGCGCGAGGCGGTGGAGGCCGGGGCGACGGTGACCCGCCCGGCCCGGGAAACCTTTTACGGCGGGTACGCCGGCTGCTTCACCGACCCGGACGGTCACCTGTGGGAGATCGCCTGGAACCCCGGCTTGCCCCTGGGTGAGGACGGCACGCTCATAGTCCCCGACTTCGGCGGCTGACCGGTCAGGTGTGGACGATGCGGCGCACGCCGCCCTGGCCGGCGCAGGCCTCCCGCTGTCCGCCAGTCAGGCTGAGCATCCCGTCGCGGCACTGGACGAGGTAGCCGCTGCCGGACCAGAAGTCGGGCGCGCAGTCGAAGAACTCGCAGGTCCGCGCGGCGGGCCGGCGGACCCGGTAGCCGTCGCCGCAGAAGTCGTACCCGAAGGGGTTCGCCGGGGCGCCGCAGCGCGGTTCCCCGGCGGGCTGCGGCGCGGCGGTGCGGGACCGCGCGGGCGTCGGCGCGGGGCTGGACTTCTTCCGTGGCTTCGGCGCGAGGGTGGTCTCCACCCGCACGGCGGGGGCGACCGGTCGGGGCGCGGGCGTCGCGGTGGCGCCGGGGTGGCGGCGGAGGCGACGTCCGAGCCGGGCCGCACCGGCGGGTCGGACTCGAAGAGCATCGCGGGCACGACCAGGGCGAGGGCCGCGGCGACCGCGACGGTACGGCGGCCGCCCGGCACCCGGGCGGAGAGCCGGGCCTGCGCCGGGGTGACGATGCCCGGCCGGAACGGCTGGACCTGCGCGTGTTCGGCGATCAGCTCGTCGAGCTGGGCGACCACGGCGGCGCGCTGCTCGATGGCGTCGGCGAAGGCGAGGGTCAGCTTGAACCGGAATTCGGCGACCGCGCTGGTCGGCAGCAGCAGCCCGGAGGTGCGCCGCCGGTCGAGCACCTGGATCAGCGTGACCGGGGCCGCCGGGTCGTGGGCCAGCCCGGTCATCCGCCCGTACGCCCAGTCGCGCCGGCCGCGCCCGCCGAGCAGCACCAGCCGGCGGTTGGTGAGGACGGCGAGCCCGGCGTCGGTGACCTTGAGGCCCTCCGGGCGGCGCGGGCGCAGCGCCGGCGGGTCCGGGTCGACGGTCAGTTCGGGGGCCGGCAGCACGGCGGTGTGCCGCACCTCGACCAGTTGGGCGGCCGGCAGCGTCCAGAAGACGACCTCGCCGGGGGCCAGCTCGATCGGCAGGCCGACGCCGGCTTCCGCCGAGCCCTGGAAGGAGCCGGCGAGGATACGCAGCCGGCGCAGTTCGTCGTCGCGCCGTCGCCACGCCTCGTCGGCGTCGCGGAAGGTCCGCTGCCGGCGGTCGTTCTGCCGGTGCGCCCACCGGTACCGCCATGTGGAACCCGTCGAATCAGTCTTCGCCACGCCGACTCCTCCGCCGCGCGAGCCCACCAATCGGGGTGTCATGCACATCAACTGCGACGGAAGGCCGACAAGACACGCGAAAGTCGTTAATCTGACCGATCGGCGGATTGACCCGCACAATCGGCGGAGTCCGCCGCGTCGATTCCCGGCCGGGACCGGGTGCTCCGGGTCGGGCCGCTTCACCATGCGAGGGGGTCCCGGCGTCGGTAACGTCAGCCACAAGCCGGGTGCGCCGTGGCCTCGGGGGGAGGGAGGTGGACCGGTGAGCGACGCGACCTCCACCGTCGTGGTCGGCGTGGACATCGGCACCACCAGCACCAAGGCCGTCGCGTACGACACCGACGGGCGGCGGCTCGCCATGCACACGGTCGGCTACCCGCTCGACGAGCCGCACCCGGGCTACGCCGAGCAGGACCCCCGGCTGATCCTCGACGCGGTGGTCGAATCGGTCCGGGCCGTGGTCGCCGAGCTGCCGGAGCCGATCGCCGGGCTGTCGTTCAGCACCGCGATGCACAGCCTGATCGGCCTGGACGCCGACGGCAACCCGCTCACCCCGTCGGTCACCTGGGCGGACTCCCGGGCCAGCGGGCAGGCCGAGCGGCTGCGCGCCGCGCCGTCCGGGCTGGCCCTGCACCGCCGCACCGGCACGCCGGTGCACCCGATGGCACCGCTGCCCAAGCTGGTCTGGTTCGCCGAGCAGCAGCCGAGGCTCTTCGAGCGGGTGGCGCACTGGGTCGGCATCAAGGACTACGTGCTGCTGCGGCTGGCCGCGGCGCTGGTCACCGACCACTCGGTCGCCTCCGCCACCGGCCTGATGGACATCCACAGGCTGGCCTGGGACCCGGAGGCGCTGGGCGTCGCCGGGATCACCGAGGAGCAGCTGCCGCAGCTGGTCCCCACCACCACCGTGCTGCCCGGGCTCACCGCCGAGGCGGCCGCGGCGACCGGCCTGCCCGCGGCCACCCCGCTCGTCGTCGGCGCCGGGGACGGCCCGCTGGCCAACCTCGGGCTCGGCGCGGTCAAGCCCGGCGTGGTGGCCTGCTCGATCGGCACCTCCGGGGCGATGCGGGTGGCCGTCGAACGGCCCGCCGTCGACCCGCTCGGCGGCGTGTTCTGCTACGCGCTCACCGAGAACCGCTGGGTGGTCGGCGGGGCGATCAACAACGGCGGCATCGTGCTGCAGTGGGCCGGCGACGCGCTCGCCCCGGAGCTGGGCGAGCACGCCGAGGAGGAACTGCTCGAACTGGCCGCCCGGGCGCCGGTCGGCTCCGGCGGGTTGATCATGCTGCCGTACCTGCTCAGTGAGCGGGCGCCGCACTGGAGCGCGCTGCCCCGCGGCGCGTATGTCGGGCTGACCCACGGCCACCGGCGCGAGCACCTGGTCCGGGCCGCGCTGGAGGGGGTCTGCCAGCAGCTCGCCCTGGTCCTGGGCTCGGTGCGGGCGGCCGGTAACGAGGTCCGGGAGATCCGCGGCAGCGGCGGCTTCGCCCGCAGCCCGCTGTGGCGGCAGATCCTCGCCGACGCGCTCGGCATGCCGGTGCGCTTCCCCGCCGGGCACGAGGGGTCCAGCTTCGGCGCCGCGCTGCTCGGCATGCAGGCCCTCGGCCTGATCGGCTCCATCGACGTCGCCGCCGACCTGGTGGAGATCGACGAGACGGTACGCCCCGACTCGGCCTCGGCGGCCACGTACGCCGCCCTGCTGCCCCTCTTCTCCGAGCTGTACGACGCGCTCGTTCCGACGTTCGCGTCGCTGCGACGGCTGGCGCCGAGCCTGCCGCCGGAGCCACCACCCACCGCTGCTCCCATGTGATCGCCCGTCCCGAGGCACGGACGACTACCGAAGGTCGTGATAGCTGTGGTCACTCCGCTCGCCGCACCGGCGGCACCGCTCACCAACGCCGGTGACGCTCAACTGATCACCGCCGCCGTGCTGGGCATCGCCGCTGTGGTGCTGCTCATCGCCTGGGGCAAGGTGCACCCGTTCCTCTCCCTGATCCTCGGCGCGGCCGTGCTCGGCGTGGTCGCCGCCGTGCCGGTCGACAAGATCGTCACCTCGTTCAGCGCCGGGGTCGGCTCCACCGTGGGCGGGGTCGGCCTGCTGATCGCGCTCGGCGCCATGATCGGTGGCCTGCTCGCCGAGTCCGGCGGCGCGGACAGCATCGTCGAACGGGTGGTCGCCCGGGTCGGCGGTGCCGCCCTGCCCTGGGCGATGGCCGGGGTGGCCGCCCTGATCGGGCTGCCGCTCTTCTTCGAGGTCGGCGTGGTGCTGCTGGTGCCGATCGTGCTGCTGGTCTCCCGGCGGGTGGACGTACCGCTGATGAAGATCGGCATTCCGGCGCTGGCCGGCCTGTCGGTGCTGCACGGCCTGGTGCCGCCGCACCCGGGCCCGCTGGTCGCGATCGACGCCCTCGGCGCCAACCTCGGCCAGACCCTCGCGCTGGGCCTGCTGGTGGCCATTCCGACGGTGATCGTCGCCGGGCCGATCTTCGGCAACTTCATCGCCCGCTACGTGCCCGCCACCGCACCGGAGGCGTTGCTGCCCACCAGGCAACCGCTGGCGGTCGCCGGCGGGCGGGGGCCCGCGGCCACCGGTCGCCCCCGGATGGACGCCGACGGGGACCTGGTCGCCGAGGACGACCTGGTCAACCCCGGTACCGGCCGCCCTGGCGAGCCGATCGACGAGGCTGCCACCGCTGCGGTGCGGGCGCGCCGCGCACCCGCGCTGTGGGCCGCGTTCGTCACCGTCCTGCTGCCCGTGGTGCTGATGTTGCTGCGCGCGATCGGCGAACTGGCCCTCGACAAGGGCACCGCGGGCCGCAAGGCGCTGGACATCATCGGCACCCCGATCATCGCCCTGCTCGCCGGCGTCATCTTCGCGATGATCTTCCTCGGCTACCGGACCGGTTTCAGCCGCAGCCAGGTCTCCGGCTTCCTCGGCGGGTCGCTGCCGCCGATCGCCGGCATCCTGCTGATCGTCGCGGCCGGCGGCGGTTTCAAGCAGGTCCTGGTCGACGCCGGCGTGGGAAACCTGGTCGCGGAGTACGCCAAGGACGCCAACCTCTCGCCGCTGCTGCTCGGCTTCCTGGTCGCCGTCGGCATCCGGGTGGCCACCGGCTCGGCCACCGTCGCCACCATCACCGCGGCAGGCATCGTCGCGCCGCTGGCAGCCACCCTCCCGGGACCGGAGGTGGCGCTGCTGGTGCTGGCGATCGGCTGCGGGTCGCTGTTCTTCTCGCACGTCAACGACGCCGGATTCTGGCTGGTCAAGGAGTACTTCGGGCTGACCGTCGGGCAGACCATCAAGAGCTGGTCGGTGATGGAGACGATCATCTCGGTGGTCGGCTTCGTCGGCGTCCTGCTGCTCGACCTCATCTTGTGACGCCCTGAGCGCGAGGGTGGCTGTCTCCGTCGGTCGCGGTCAGCGGGCGGCGAGGAAGTCGAGCACGCGCTGGGTGAGCAGCTTGGCGGCGTCGGCGTCGTAGGACGGCAGGCTGGGGTCGGTGAACAGGTGCCGATCGCCGCGGTAGACGAACAGCTCCGCGTCGTCGGCCGACTCGACGAGCGCGCGGGCCGCGTCGATGTCACCCTCGCCGGCGAAGAACGGGTCGGCGTCCGCGCCGTGGATCTGCACCGGCACGCCCGCCGGCCACGCCGTCCCGAACTCCGAGACGGGCAGGCAGGACTCGAACAGCAGCGCCCCGCACGCGCCGGCCCGGGTCTGCGCGAGCTTCTGCGCCGGCAGCACGCCGAGCGAGAAGCCGGCGTAGACGAGCCCGTCGGGCAGCCCGTCCGCCGCGCCGACGCCCCGATCGAGCAGGTTGCCGAAGCCCACCTCCCGGGCGTACGCCAGGCCGTCGTCCAGCGTCGCGAAGGTGTGGCCGTCGTAGAGGTCCGGCGTGTGCACGGTGTGCCCGGCCCGGCGAAGCTCGTCGGCGAAGGCGAGGACGCCCGTCGTCCGGCCCTGCGCGTGATGGAACAACAACACCTCAGCCATGCGGTCTCCCCGGTCTCGGATGGGATCTTGCCGCGAACACTCCAAAACTTTAGACTGTTCGACAAATGTCGAGCAATACCCGAATCCCGGACTACGACCTGCCCGACACCGTCGAGGTGTCCACACCCGCGCAGTTGCGCGCGATCGCCGACCCGCTGCGGGCCACGATCCTCGACCTGGTGCTCGAGCGGCCGCCACCGTGGCCGAGCTGGCCACCGCCGTCGGCCGTCCGAAGAGTACGGTCGCCCACCACGTCAACGTGCTGCTCGAGGCCGGGATGCTCCGCGTCGTCCGCACCCGGCGGGTGCGCGCCATCGACGAGCGGTACTACGGACGGACGGGCCGCACCATCCATGTGGGCGTGGTCCGGCGCCCGGGCGACACGACGACACCCGTGTGCGTCAACGGCCTGTCCGTCGCGGCCGCCGAGTCGGTGCCGGCCCACGAGGCGGACACGCTCTACTCGACGATCCGCCACGCCCGCATCCCAAGGGAGAGCGCGGCCCAGTTCTGGCGGCGCGTCGAGGCGCTCATCCGGGAGTTCACCGAGCTGCCGCGCTCCGGCGACACGGTCTACGGCTTCGTCGCCGGCCTCTACCCGACCGACCACCCGACCCTGCCCGACCCGGACCAGGCGCCCGCCGGGGACTCGGACTCAGAACCGCGCCGCGTTTCGCCGCGCCCTGGCGGGTGACGGCAGGCGCGCCAGACCCCGGCGCTCAGGGGGCCTCGACGCCGGAGATGCGGTACCGGTGCACCTCGGCGCCGAGGATCGCCACCGTCTGCTCCTCCGACGGGCCGGACCCGCGGAAGGCGAGCAACTGCTCGTCGGTCTCCCACCGCTCGTAGACGTTGATCCGGCCCGGCTCGATCAGGTCGGCACTCACCGCGAAGTCGATGCAGCCCGGGGCGGAGCGCGCCTGTCGGACGGTCTCGACGCAGGAGGCCAGGTAGGCGTCCCGGCCGTCAGGGTCGACGTAGAGACTGCGGCGACGATGAACACTCTGGCCTCCTGCGGTGAGCCCGACCCGTCAGGGCCATCGTGGCACGTCAGGCCCGGCTGATCGCGTTGGCGTGGATGGCCTCGCTCAGATACGCGGCCAGCCCCGGCCGGATCTTCTCGTAGTACGCGGTGAACCGCGGGTCCGCCACGTACATGTCGGCCAGCCCGGTGTGGATCTCGTACGAGCACTCGTAGAACCAGCGGCTGATCAGCTGCCGGTGCTCCTCGGCCAGTTCCATCGCCGCCGGGCTGTCGGCCGGCGCGCCCGAGTCCATGACCGCGGCGACGCGCCGCCCCCAGTCCTCGTTCTCCGCCTTGTTGCGCAGCCAGTCCTCCTTCGAGTAGCGGGCGGCGCGCCGGGTCGACTCCCGGTACGCGTCGGTGCCGCCCCACCGCTGCTCCGCCTCCTCGGCGTGCGCGTCCGGGTCGAAGTCCCCGAAGACCTCGAACCGCTCCTCCGGGGTCAGTTGGATCCCCATCCTTCTCGCCTCCATCGCGAGCTCGATCGCGGCGACCATCTCCTGGAGCTTCCCGATCTGCCCGGTGAGCAGCTCGTGCTGCCGGCGCAGGTGCGCCGCCGGGTCCGCGCCCGGGTCGTCGAGGATCGCCGCGATCTCGTCCAACGGGAACCCCAGCTCCCGGTAGTAGCGGACGAGCTGCAACCGCTCCAGGTCCGCGTCGTCGTAGCGGCGGTAGCCCGCCGCCGTCCGGCCGCTCGGCGAGAGCAGCCCGATCTCGTCGTAGTGGTGCAGCGTCCGCACCGTCACCCCGGCCAGCTTCGCCACCTGACCCACCGTGTACGCCATGGTTCCCTCCCTTCCGCGACCAAGGCTCCCGCCTGCCGTTACGTGAGGGTCAACCCCAATTCTGGGACCGGGCCGACGGACGTGAGCGGGAACACGGCGCCCCCGGTCTCCCGAAGCGGGTGGGAGGCCGGGGGCGGCGGGTGCGGCTGGTCGGGTCAGGTCGTGACGCGCTCCCGAGCCTCATCCGGGGCGGCGAACGTCGCGCTGGCCGGGGTCCGGAAGGCGTGCACCAGGCCGGCGAGCGACAGCACCAGGAGCAGCGCCGCGCCGAGGTACATGGCCAGGGCACCCTGCCCGGCCTTGCGGCCGAACTCGCTGAAGCCGTACGAGGTGAGCAGCAGGCCGCGCAGCGTCTCACCCTTGAAGACCGTCTCCCGCTGCGCGGTGACGTCGGCGAGCTGCTTCTGCAGGTCGGCCAGGTTCGCGGCCCTGGTCTGCTCGGCCTGGGCCACCTGCTCCTTCAGCGCGGTCTGCGGGCCGCCCAGGTCGGCGTACGTCTTGCCGTCACCGGTCGCCGTGAGGTGCAGGCCGATGAACTCGTTGGCGTAGCACTCGGCCTACTTGCCGGTGGTCAGGGCCTGGCCGGCGTACTCGCGCAGGCAGTCGGACTTCTTCTCCTCGTCGGTGAGGGTGTCGGCCGGCTTGAAGCTGATGTGCTGGGCGCCGAGCTGGTCGTGCACGTAGGTGTTGGCGAAGTTGGCCTTCGTGGTGAGGACGATGCCCACGACGAGCAGCAGGACCGCAAGGCCCAGCCCGCCGATGCTGAACAGCAGATCCAACGTCCGTCGCTTCATGTCCGGCTCCTGAGGGGATGGTGGCGTTCTTCGGTGACCGTCCCATCGTCACCGTCGGCACGCGCGCCCGGAGCAGGGCCGAACCGTTACCTCTCAGTGTGCTCTGGTGAGCATGTGATTGGCAGTCCCGCCTTGCGGGACGGTCCCGGCCTTACCCACCTGGGCGGTGCCGGGTTGACGCTTCACGGCCACCGGCCCGCCGGGGCGGGTCTTACGGTCGGCTCCACGTCCTGCCACCGGGCCACTCCCGGCGGTTGTCGCCTCACACGCGAGCGCGGCGAGGTTGCGTGCGGCGTTGACGTCCCGGTCGAGGACCAGGCCGCAGGTGGTGCAGGTGTAGGTGCGCGCGGACAGGGCAAGCTTGGCTTTCACCGTGCCACAGGCCGAGCAGGTCTTGCTGGAGGGATACCAGCGGTCAGCCACCACGAAGTGGCCGCCGTTCCATGTGGTCTTGTACGCCAATTGCCGGCGTAGTTCGCCGAAGCCGGCGTCGGCGATGCGCCGACCGAGGCGCCGGTTGCGTAGCATGCCGGCCACGTTGAGGTCTTCGACCACGATGGTGCCGTACTCGCGGGCCAGCCGGGTGGTGAGCTTGTGCAGGCCGTCGCGGCGCAGGTTCGCCACCCGCCCGTGCGCCCGGGCCACCTGCCTGCGCGCGCGTTCCCACCGGTTCGACGGCTGCTGGCCGCTACGCCGATCCGGGCCGACACCCCGTGACAGGCGCCGGGCGAGACGCCGCATTCGACGGGCCGCGTCCTCAAGGTGGCGGGGGTTGGGCTCCATCTTGCCGGTGGACAGCACCACCAGGTGCCTCACCCCGACGTCCACGCCGACCACCGCCTGCGGGCGCGCCGGTGTGCGCTCGACCCGGTCGACCTCAACGGTGAACGCGACATGCCACCGCCCGGCGTCACGGCGCACGGTAGCCGACATGATCCGGGCCGTGCCCGCTTCCAGCCGGCGAGCGAGCTTGCGGGCGGACTCGTGCAACTTGAGCCGGCCCAGCCGGGGCAGCACGACGTGCTTGCGGTCCGGCTCCACCCGGATCGCACCCGTGGTGAACCGCACGGACGGCGTGCTGCGGCGACGGGACTTGAACCGGGGAAACCCCACCCGCCGCCCCGCCCGCCTACCCGTGCGCGAATCGGACCAGCTCTTCAAACCGCGGGCCAGGGCGTCGAGGCCGGTGTTGAATGCCTCCTTGGAGCACTCGGCCCACCACGGCGCCACGTCCGGCTTGGCCGCGTTCCACGCCCTGCGCAACGCCGGCAACGACCACTCGATCGTCGGCGTCAAGCCCGACTCCGCGACGCCGTAGGAGCGTTCGGCGGCACGCTGCTCCATGACCGCCTTCACCCGGGCGAGGGCCCAGTTGTACGCCACCCGACCCGCACCCGCGTGCGCCAGCACCGCGCGTTCCTGACACGGCGTCAGGTCCAGGGCGAACCGGTACGCCTGCACGACCATCACATCAATCACCATCGTCCGTTGCCGCCGCGACGGCCCGCCGAGCCCACTTGGCGGCCGCCCGACGCCCGTACAGACGGGCGCACAGGCTGGTCAGGATCTCGGTGACATCCCGCACCAGGTCGCCGTCCACCTCCGCCGGGTCCACCACGAGCAGCCGACGACCCTGAGCGGCCAGGGCCGCCTCGACATACTCGGCGCCGAAGCGGGCGAACCTGTCCCGGTGCTCCACCACGATGGTCGTCACCGTCGGGTCGCGCAGCAGGGCGAGGAACTCCTTGCGATGCCCGTTCAGCGCGGACCCGACCTCGGTCACCACCCGGGACACCACCAACTGCTGTCCGGTCGCCCACATAGTCACCCGCGCCACCTGCCGGTCCAGGTCAGACCGCTGGTCAGCCGACGAGACCCGGGCGTACACCACCGTCAGCCCGCCACTGGGCGCCGCCGCGGCGAGAGGCTCGCCCACCATGATGAGCCGGCCCAGCCGATACGTGGGAACAGGCAGCGTCCCAGCCGCGTACTGCCGCCGCGCGGTCACGTACGCGACGCCCTGGGACACCGCCCACTCCTTCAGATTCACATTGCTCACCATAACGGCCTTAAGAGCGCTATAGCCTACTGCGGGCCTATCTGTTGGGTGCCCCCTGTCCTGGTCGGGACCTTCGGCCTCCCCAGGGCGGGCCGGGTTGCCGGTCAGCGGGCGGCGTCGACCGGGGTCAGCGTGGTCAGCAGCTCGGGCAGGGCGACCGGGCGGCCGTACCGGAAGCCCTGGCCGTGCACGCAGCCGATCGCGGTGACCGCCGCGTGCTGCGCGTCGGTCTCCACTCCCTCGGCCACCACGGCCAGGTCGAACGCGGCGGCGAGCCGGTTGACCATGTCCACCGTGGCGTACGCCCGGGCGTCCTCGGTGCCCAGGCGGGACACGAAGGAGCGGTCGACCTTCAGTTCGGTGGCCGGGATCCGGTGCAGGTAGCTCAGCGAGGAGTAGCCGGTGCCGAAGTCGTCGATGGCGATCTGGATGCCCAGCTCGCGGAGCTGGCGCAGCCGGTCCAGCACCACGTCGCTCCCCTCGATCAACGCCGACTCGGTGAGTTCCAGGGTGAGGGCGCGGGCTGGCAGGCCGGCGCCGGCGGTGGCGGCGGTGACCGTGGCGATCAGGTCGGGCCGGCGCAGGTGTGCAGCGGCGATGTTCACCGCGACGGTCACCTGGGGGTCCCGCTTCCGCCAGGCCGCGGCAGCCCGGCATGCCTCGTGGATCACCCAGCGGTCGACCGGCAGAATCAGCCCGGTCTCCTCGGCCAGCGGCAGGAAGCGCTCCGGGGCCAGCACCCCGAGCCGGGGGTGCCGCCAGCGGACCAGCGCCTCGGCGCTGCGTACCGCGCCGGTGGCCAGGTCCACGATGGGCTGGTACTCCAGGTGAAGCTGTCCCTCGTCGACGGCGCGGCGCAGGTCGGCGATCAGCTCCGCGCGGGTCACCGCCGACTCGCGCAGCGCCGACGTGCAGGTCCGGTACGCGGACTTGCCGGCCGCCTTGGCCGCGTACATGGCGATGTCGGCGTCGCGGAGCAGGTCGGTGTGGGAGGTGTGCTGCGGGCCGTACTCGGCGATGCCGATGCTCGCCGACGGGTTGAGGCCGAGGTCCTCCTCACCGGGCAGCGGTTCCAGGGCGGTGAGCAGCCGCTCGGCGAGCCGCTCCGGCGGCACCGGCCGGTCGCCGTGGACCAACACGGCGAACTCGTCGCCGCCGAGCCGGGCGATCATCCCGTCGGCGCCGGTGGCGTCCCGCATCCGCTCGGCGATGCTGGCCAGCAGCCGGTCCCCGGTGGGGTGCCCGAAGCGGTCGTTGACCTGCTTGAACCCGTCCAGGTCGAGCAGCAGCACGGCGACCGGCGCGTCGTCGCGCAGGGCGCGGCGCAGCCGCCGGTTGAAGGTCAGCCGGTTGGGCAGGCCGGTGAGCTGGTCGGAGTACGCGAGCCGGCGCAGCCGGGCCACCAGCCGCAGGTTCTCGTTGGCGGCCAGCCCCTGGCGCAGCGCCAGCACGCCGAGCAGCGCCATGATGCCGAGGAAGATCAGGTGCGGGGTCTGCCCGGTGGGCCGGCGGGCGAGCACCACCGCGACGATCGCCCCGCCGACCGGCAGGTACGGCAGCGCCACCCGCCACCAGGGCGGCAGCGGCGACTCGGCCGTCTCGTCGCCGCCGTCGCCACCGGGCGGCGGCGGGCACGTGGTGGCGGCGCCGATCAGCAGGTAGCTCAGCGGCCAGCACACGTCGATTGGGTGGCCGGGCGTGTAGCTGCCGTGCGCGATGAGCGACACGTAGGCCGTGTCGGCGGTGGCCCGGACGGCCAGGCTCGCCCCGATCACGGTCAACGGCCGCCACCTCGGCCGGGACGGCCCGGCGACCGCGACCAGGATGGTCAGCTGCATCAGGTCGAACATCGGGTAGAGCAGCCCGAGGGTGCGCAGCGGGTCGGCGAGGTCGGCGGCGGCGACGTCGCGGAAGACCACCACCCAGCCGATCGGGATCAGGGCCAGCCCGACGATCACACCGTCGAGGAGGGTTCGGGCCTGCCCGACCAGGCTGCACGGGGCGGCCATCGAGCAGAGCAGCGCGGCGGTGCCGGTGAGGATGCCGGCGGTGAAGACGCCGCCGATCAGCGGGGTGTGCGGCAGTTGGTGCCCGCCGAGCCGCTGCACCGTCCACAGCACCCGACCGATCGCGGCGAGCGCCATGGTGACCGCGAGCAGCCGCCAGAACCGGCGCAACGCCAGCGGATGCCGGCGGGACGCGCCGACGCAGGCGACCGCCGCCCAGGCCGCCACCGCCACCGCACCCAGGTCGCTGACCACGCCGCGCCGGGCAGCGCGGCCACCAGCCAAACGGTTTCCCCGAGTACGACGACCGCGCCGCGACGAGACCGACGCGGCCGGACAGGGTGGGACGGGCCACGACGACGCGGCTCACGTCCTGCGGCACCACAACGATTCGCTCCGGCTCTCTCTCAGATGTGCACCCTCGACGATGAGGACCGGTCACGGGCGGCGAACGGCGCAAGCGTAGTCACCCGGCCGATGCCGCCGCCAGAGCCGACCGGCACCCGTCACCCGCCCGATCAGGACGGTGACGCGCTGTCGCCCTGCCGGGCCCTCAGGCCCACTCCTCCGCCGGGTCACCATCGCTGCCGGTGGCGGCGCCACCCTCCGCGACGCCGGCCCCGTCGACCGGGGGCGCGGCGGCCGGCGGGCCGCCGTGCGTCCAGGGGGTCTCCTCCGGAGCGGGGAAGTTACCCGCCGGCAGGAAGGCGTCCGACAGGGTGGTGAGGCAGAGCCGCTCCCCCACCTCCGGCACGGTGCCCGGCGGGGCGGTCAGGCCGCGGCCCATCCCGCCGGAGAGTTCCAGCACCACCTCGGTCTTGCCGTCCGCGCCCGGGGTCACGAAGACCACCCGGGCCTTCTGCGCGGGACGGGCCGGCGACCACAGCGTCGCCCCGACCGGCATCGGCACCGGCTCGGTGGTGACCACCTGGATCCGGGGGCGCAGCACCGGCCGCTTCCCGGTGTCGTCCACCCGCTTCGGGTCGGCGAGGGTCACGTCGCCGACGAACGCCTCCCCGGTCAGCCGGTGCTCGGCCATGACCAGGGGGTCGTCGTAGGCGCGTTGCACGGCGTACGAGGTCAGCGCCCGTTCCAGCCGGTGCAGGCGGACGGCGGCGGCCACCGCCCCGTCGCGCCGGGGCTGCGGGCCGCCCCCGGCGTCGAGGTGCTCGGCGTACCCGGTGAAGGCGTCCTTGTCGCCGTCCCACCGCCCGGCCACCCGGCCCCCCGGCGGCAGGGCGCGCAGCAGCCCCACGCCGCGCCACATCAGCTCCCAGGCGGGCGCGAGCTGATCGCGCAGCAGGCGCTCCAGCTCCGCGTACGCCGCCGCGCGGGCGACCGTGTCCGCCTCGGCCTCGGCGTACGCGGCGATGGTCGGGGCCAGCAGCCGGTTGTCGAAGTCGGGGTCGGTGGCGGGGCCGGCCGGTGGGCAGATCGTCGGGTCCTCGGCCCGGGCGGCCGCCGCCGCGCCGGTCAGCCCGGCCGGCGGGTCGATCCAGCCGAGCAGCGCCGGCAGGTGCAGGTCCTCGACCGCGCTCTGCCCGGTCGCCCAGTGCAGGGTCAGCGCCTCGGTCATCGCCAGCAGCGCCGCCGAGCCGGGGTGCTCGGCCCGCTCGGCGAAGAAGGTCAGCCAGCGGCCGAGCAGCGGCACCGACGGGTGCACCGGGTGGTCGCCGTCCGGCCGCCGGAACCGGGTGGAGCGGCCGAGCAGCCGCAGGAAGGTGACCCCGGCCGGGTTGGGCACCAGCAGTTGCGGCGCGTCGGCGTACCGGTGGCGGACGTCGCGGCCCCGGTCGGTGGGCACCGCCTCGGTGACGCCCCGGAAGGAGTCCAGGTAGGGCAGCAGGATGCCGGCCAGTTCGGCGGCGAACGCGAACCGCTGCTGCCGGTTGCGGGGCTGCGGCACGATCAGCAGCCGCGCCTCGTCGGGGGCCGCGCCGACCAGGGCGGCGAGGGGGGCGTTCGCCTCGCCGGCCATGGCGAGCGGCACCAGCACCAGCGGGCGTTCCGACAGGTGCAGGTGCCGGACCGTGGCCATCGGCTGGGCCACCCCGGCGGCGAGGGCCTGCGCCTTGGCCAGGGCACGCAGGTGCTCACCGGAGCCTCCGCCGGCTGCCGGGCCGGGCACCCTGGCGTGGCGGGTTGCCGGCCCGGGAGGCGGCGGGCCGGACGGCGGCGGGCCGGCGGGGCGTACTCATGCGGGGTCTCCCGCGAGGGCGTCGGCGCCAAGTTCGCCCCGTTCGGGGGCTGGGAGATGCCGCTGGAGTACGCCGGTGGCGGTGTGCTCAAGGAGCACACCGCGGTCCGTACCGGGGTGGGCGTCTTCGACGTCTCGCACCTGGGCAAGGCGCGGATCACCGGGCCGGGCGCCGCGGACTTCGTCAACGCCTGCCTCACCAACGACCTCCGCCGGATCGGCCCCGGCCAGGCGCAGTACACGCTCTGCTGCGACGACGCCACCGGCGGCGTGGTGGACGACATCATCGCCTACCTGCACGCCGACGACCACGTCTTCCTGATCCCGAACGCGGCGAACACCGCCGAGGTGGTGCGCCGGCTGCGCGCCGCCGCGCCGGCCGGGGTCGAGGTCAGCGACGAGCACGAGGCGTACGCGGTGCTGGCCGTGCAGGGGCCGCGCTCGGCGGAGCTGCTCGCCGCGCTGGGGCTGCCCACCGAACACGGCTACATGAGCTTCTCCACCGCCACCCTGGACGGGATGGGGCTGAGCGTGTGCCGCACCGGCTACACCGGCGAGCTGGGTTACGAGCTGGTCGTGCCGGCCGCGCACGCGGTCGCCGTCTGGGACGCGCTCTTCGCCGCCGGGGCGGCGTACGAGCTGCGGGCCTGCGGGCTGGCCGCCCGGGACACGCTGCGCACCGAGATGGGCTACCCGCTGCACGGGCAGGACCTGTCGCTGGAGATCACCCCGCTGCAGGGCCGCTCCGGCTGGGCGGTCGGCTGGGACAAGCCGGCCTTCTGGGGCCGGGACGCGCTGCTCGCTGAGAAGGCCGCCGGCCCCCGGCGTACGCTGCGCGGCCTGGTGGCGGTGGACCGGGCCATCCCGCGCCCCGGCATGGCCGTGTACGTCGGCGACACCCGGGTCGGCATCGTCACCAGCGGCACCTTCTCCCCGACCCGCAAGGGGGGCATCGCCCTGGCCCTCCTGGACACCGACCCGAAGCTGGCCGACGGCGACGTGGTCGAGGTCGACATCCGCGGCCGCCGCGCCCAGATGACCGTCACCCGCCCCCCGTTCATCACCCCCTCGGTGCGGTGACGCTCAGTCGGGCTGCGGGCGTTCGCCGGCGTCGAGAACGGCCTGGGTCCAGCCGCCCTCGGTGACGCCGGTGCCATCGAGCAGGGCCCAGTCGACGACGTCGGTCGCCTCGATCACCACGGGGGCGCCGATCCGCACGGTCGGGTCGGTGGCGGCGTCGCTGGCGCTGACCCCGACGATCCGCTCCGCGCTGTCCCAGGAGGTCACCCCGGCCCAGACGAACTCGGGGCCGTCGTCGCCGGGCAGGCCGTACTTGACCACGAGCTGGGTCTCGGCGGGGAGCTGACCGGCGAGGAACCGGCCCCGGATGTCGCCCAACCCGGCCCGCGCGGTGGCGATCGCCTTGCTCATCGCGTCGCCGGGGCGGGCGTACCGGACGTCCGGCTGGATGCCGGCGAAGAGGGTGGCGCAGGCGGCGGCGAAGTACCGGCCGGCCGGCCCCGGGTGGCCGGGCGGCGGCCGCAGGCTGAGGAACGAGTCGGCGTCCGGGTCCGTCGCCGGGTCCAGCTCCAGCCGAGCAGCACCGGCGCGGTCGCCCCGTGCTGCTCCGGATTGCCGTAGGCCACCGCGATGTCGTGACCGGTCACCGTGGCCAGCACGGGGAGCTGCACGAACGCCGGCACCTCCTCGCCGGCCAGTCCGTCGGTCCAGTCCCGCAGCAGCCGCCGGGCCGCGCCGGTCATCACCGCGCCCCAGGCCCGGGTGAGGTGGTCCGGCACCCCCTGGGCCTGCAGCTCCAGCAGCCCGAACCGACGCAGCCCCTTGGTGGTGAACCAGAGCCCGTCGGCGTCCGAGGAGTAGGGCACCAGCACCCAGTCGACCAGCCGGATCCGGCCCTGCTCGTCGGGGAGCGAGCGCAGTGCCGCCGCCGGGTCGAGGAACTGCAGGCCGAAGACGTCCACCACGTCGCTGCCGACGGTCTCGGCCACCGCGGCGGCGACCGCCCGGGCCGCCCACTCGTGCGCGGGCGGCCAGCCCGGCCGGTACTCCGCCTGGACCACCACCAGGTGCGTCGCGGCGGCCAGCCGGGCCAGCTGGGCCTCGGTGGCGCCGAACGCGGTGAGCAGGTCCGGCGGCAGCTCCGGGAACTCGCCGATCGGCCGGGTGTCCACGGTCATCAGCGGGCTGTCGAGCATCTGCTTCGCCAGGCCGTGCACCGGCTCGGCGAGCCGCCCCGCGAGGGCCGCCACCGCCGTCTTCGGGCTGACCTTCGGCAGCCCGGCGATGGGCACCAGGTAGGTCGCGTCGAGCGACTCCGGCACGGGTACGGGCAGGAAGTCGTCCGTGATGAGCATGCCGTCCCCCATCGACCGCGCCGGTGCTGTCGTTGAAGAACGCTACCCGGCCGGGCGTGCCGCCCTCAGCCGGACAGCTCCGGCACGGGTACGGGCAGGAAGTCGTCCGTGATGAGCATGCCGTCCCCCATCGACCGCGCCGGTGCTGTCGTTGAAGAACGCTACCCGGCCGGGCG